>JAURPG010000091.1 GCA_030835405.1 Gammaproteobacteria bacterium
ATATTATCTTGATAATAAAAATTTAAAGGTTGAATTATTGCATAGGGGTACCGCCTGGCTGGATACCGGCACCCATGACAGCATGGTGGATGCCACTGAATTTGTCCGTGTCATAGAAAAACATCAGGGTGTTAAAATTTGCTGTCCAGAAGAAATCGCCTGGCAGAAAAAATATATAGATGATGAACAATTATTGAGATTGGCGCATGACTTGAATTCTTCAGAGTATGGGGAATACTTGAGAAAATTGGTTGAGAGATAAAATAAAGTACCCCATCCTACGAAATTTTTAATATTACTGGATTGCCGCCTGCGCGGGAATGACGATTTGGAATGAAATTTATTCAAACACCTTTACCTGATGTTATTATCGTTGAACCAGATGTGTTCAAAGATGACCGCGGTTTCTTTCTTGAGACCTGGCACCTGCAGAAATTCACTGATGGTGGGATCCCACATACTTTTGTCCAGGACAACCTCAGTCGTTCCTCAAAATACGCCCTTAGAGGTCTGCATTACCAGATACAACAGCAACAGGGAAAATTAGTCAGGGTAGTGAGTGGCTCCATATTTGATGTGGTTGTAGATTTACGCAAGGGTTCTAACACGTTTGGTAAATGGTATGGACATCACCTCAATTCTGAAGAATTAAATGCCTTGTGGTGCCCACCGGGTTTCGCACATGGTTTTCTGGTCACCAGCGATACCGCAGATGTTTATTACAAATGTACAGATTTTTATGCATCGGAGCACGAAAGGACCTTAATGTGGGACGACTCAATTGTGGGGATTGAATGGCCTCTTGAACCGGATATTGAGCCAATTGTTTCTGAAAAAGACAGAAATGGGATGTCTCTACAGGAGGCGGAGGTTTTTTAATATATAAACTCCGTTCTAAAGCCAAAAGTATAATTCTCATGCGCGACGGGAATTATGATGAGGTAGATTTTGAAAGTATTAATTACTGAAAAAAAAGGGCAACTGGGTAAAGACCTGATGAAATCGGCCCCAAAAGGGATTGAATTATTTCCGTTTGGGCGTGATGAATTAGATATTACCTCTGAAACTGCAATCTCTGAACAGCTTAATGAAATCCAGCCAGAATATATAATAAATACTGCTGCATTCACCGCGGTAGACAAGGCAGAAAAAGAGACTGAACAGGCCATAGCTGTAAATTCAACAGGCGCAGGTAATCTCGCCCTTGCTGCCAGGGAACACTCTGCAAAATTTCTACAGGTGTCCACGGATTTTGTCTTTGACGGTAACCAGACCACGCCTTATCTGCCAGATGCTCCCATTAATCCCTTATCAATCTATGGGAAGACCAAGGCCAATGGTGAAATCCTGGTCCGTAAGCATTTTGCAGCAGGGTCAATTATCCTCAGGACCTCCTGGGTCTATTCCACCACGGGGCGAAATTTTGTCAAAACCATGTTGAATTTCATGAGAGAAAGACAGGAAATCAAGGTGGTCATTGACCAGGTCGGTTCACCCACCTGGTCTAAAAACCTGGCCCTGACCATCTGGGCAATGGTCACCAATAATGTCCATGTAGGTATTTATCACTGGTCTGACGCAGGCGTTGCCAGTTGGTATGATTTTGCTGTCGCCATCTATGAAGAAGCCACTACCTTAGGCTTATTAAGCAATCCAGTTAAAATCAGCCCAATACCGACTGCACAGTTTCAAACCCCCGCAAAACGTCCTGCTTACAGTGTCCTGGACTCTAGCCAGACCAATAAAATATGGGGCGTGTTACAGGAACATTGGCGCACAGCCCTGAGAAAAATGTTGATTGAACAAAAATAATTTATCCAACTTTCTGATGAATTCATAAGGACCTGACAAATTTACTTGCCTATGTTATCTCAACAGAAAATTGATGAATTCCAACACAATCGCTATTTAATCGTCGATACGCAAATTTCAATATGCATAATCAATAATGTTGTTAATGAAATGCAGCAAATCTACAACGGAGTGCATGCCCCTGCCCCAAGCCTCGGCTCCCGATTGCCCGATCTCTGGCGGGACTCTATTAATGCAAAACATATTGCCCTGTCACCAAAAATTATTTCCATATTAACCCAGCTCTATAATAGGAAGCCTCTGCCCTTTCAGACCCTGAATTTCCGTATCGGCACCCAACAAGCTATGCATTCAGACACCATACACTTTAATTCTGTACCCAATAATTTCATGTGCGGCGTTTGGGTGGCACTGGAAGATATTACTTCAAACAATGGGCCTATTTGTTATTCACCGGGCAGCCATCACCTCCCGGAATTTACTATGCAGGATGTGGGCAAGGGAATATCACATGATAACTATCAACATTACGAATAATTCATTAAGAACTATATAATAGAAAACGATTTAAAGACCGAACTGGGAATCATCAAGAAGGGACAGGCCATCATCTGGCACGGCAATCTTTTACATGGTGGCTTTAAACACAAGGACCGGGCAATGACCCGATTCAGCCAGGTGATACACTATTATTTCAAGGGCTGCCATTATTACACACCATTATTAAGCACGCCTGATAAGATCCATTACCGGGAGCCTGAATGGATCGACTATGTGTATATAGATTCCCTACTTTCCAGATTAACGTGTTAATTCCTGGTTTGATTCATCAATACGGACTTCTATATTGGCATCGCGAGGATTAATGCCGTCGATATGCAAATCAAAACCAACATTTGGATGATTTATCAAATTAAGGTCATCAAGGAAATTAATTGATTGATTTGCAATCGTGTTTCCCCTGACCACACCGTCTACCAGTAAATTCAGATTCACACCAAGTGATGATTTAGGATTAACGGCCCAGCCTGAAATTTTATTATCTTCCATAGCTTCAATCTTGCCATAAACAAATCCATGTCCAGACTCCAGCATGGCTTGCCTGTTATTGAAAAGCTGCAAGGCCTTGTTATACAGTTCACAGTCTGCCTTATTGGTTTGTGAGACCAGTTCGACAATCTCTTCAGGCGGTGAATATTGATCGTCTTTTTTCTTTTTATTGGTATTGTATTTTGTCACTGGAATTTCAATATTAAATACCTTATTAATAACATCGATACTTTCATCATATTTTTCGCAAATACCTATAAAGCCTACGGCTTCCACAGGGACGCCTCTGAAAAATCGTGACTGGGTATTTTGATACCGCCGTTGCTGTATAAATGTCTCGAGCGATTCTGCATATCCATACCGGCGTTGTAAGTCATGGAAATGAGATATGACCCGCTGCACAGGGTCGCGCACAAAACTGATCACCCGATGTATAGGATAATATGGAAGATATTTCGTTATTGGAAAGTGGCCAGCAAGAAATGTTTTAGGACCATTTATCTTTGAAATTTTGCTAAAATCATCGTCCTCATAGAACTTTCTTATCTTACGGGACGTGGTGGGGTTGTCCACATCATAATCTGCATAGACTTTCCAGCCTTTGACGTGCCGTTGTACGGCAAGTCTCAGGCTTGTCCCCGCGGTTTTAGGAATATGGGCAAATAGCAAACCCTTTTCGTTTAATTGCATAGCTATTACAACAAGATATAAATAAAATGACACTTAATTATACGTTAGTTGGATGTAAAAATTGTAATGAAATTTATTTATGGACATTAAATATCTAAAGCTCAGACTGAACACATTTAGGAGAGAGTATTTTGATATTTCCAGCAACTGGTTTAATCAACGGGTTTCCTGGTTATGGCAGTTTACTATTGACAATTTCAAATTTTTATACCGTGGTGAAATCCATCAGATCAAGTATTTGACGGCCCAGGTTAATCAACAAAAATCCTATATAGAAGATTTAGAGTCAGGCAAAGATTCCACTGATCGTGTCCATACAGGAAATCTGTATGATACAAAGATTGACAGATACATTTTACTGCTATTAAAAATCGTACTTATCCCTGTCAGTTTTATCATTTATTGGATTAGGCGCATTATCAGGATCATCAAACGCGAATCATTTATAATTCATCCAAGTGCAACTCTCCCCACAGAAGATTACCCACTATATGAAGATTACTCAGGTGATTCTGGCTCACTCTTTCTCTTAACCAGTGGGAAAATCAGATACCCAAGAGGGTTGGTGATATTAAGATTTACTGCCACCATTAAGACAGGCACCCCGCAACCTGTACTGTATATTGATCCGGGCACAGGTTTTACAGAGAATTTTACCATTCCGCTGCCTTTTAACGAAAAAGATCAGATGCAAGAACTTTTATTGGAGTTCCCCCTCCCATTGTAAAAATCTCAAATTAAAACTATCTGATCAAGCAATTGATTATAAAATTCAGGATTTTTCAATTACTGAGACCAGTTTTTTCCTGGCTGCGTGGTACCTTCATAAACGATATCAGTTTGGTGTAAATGAGATACTACACGCCTTATTCATAAGGAAAATGCCCGGTGTGCGGCGTCCCCAGAGCTATAAGTCTTCCTACGCAGAATGGCATAATTGTTACGGCAAATTAAGTAAAGACGATAAGAGTACAATCGGTAACCATATCAAGGCAATGGATACACAACCAAAGATATCCATCATCACAAGGGTCGATACATCTTCATCGTTATTGCTAAGGTCTTCGTTGAACTCGATATCCAAACAAATCTATAAAAACTGGGAATTATTAATCCTTTGTGATAATCCACCTGATGCCCATATCACTGCCGTTATTAATGAGTTTGACCGCAATTTTAGCAATGTCGATATCGTTATAGATAAAGATCATGGCAAGATTTCCGGGGACATTAATCATGCCATGCCACTCATTAATGGCAGTTTCGTTCTTCTGCTTGAACCAACGGACATACTAACAGAGCATGCCCTGTACCTGCTCGCCAATACCATACTGACCAGGCCCGAGACAAAGCTCATCTATTCTGACTTTGATCTCATCGATCAGCATGGTCAACTTTCATGCCCCACGTTTAAAACCGAATGGAATTACGACGTTTTTTTGAGCAAAAATTATATTCAGTATCTGACTTGTTACGAATGTGATGTATTCAAAAAGTCTCTTGCATCTTCAAAGACAGATATAGTTAAAGATTCAAGTGAACTGAATATTTTAAGCATTGAAAAGTTAGCCCCTGAGGAAATCACCCATATCCCATATGTATTATTGCACCACAGGCAATTTGACAACCAAAGTGGTATCAACGTATTACCAGTTAATTATCATTGTGAGACTGCTCTTAACAATCATCTGGCAAAAACAGAAGAAAATACTACTGCCATCAAAATTGAATATGGTCATAGGATCATTAGACAACTACCTGAAAATACGCCTCTTGTTTCTCTTATTATATTGACTCGCGACAGAGTGGCATTGTTGTCATATTGCATCAATGGGATCCTCACTAATACAGATTATAATAATCTTGAGATTATCATCGTTGACAATGGCAGCAAGGATACCTCTACCCTGACTTATCTTGATTCTCTCAAAAGCCATGATAATATTAAAATATTGAGAGAAGACCGTGAGTTTAACTTTTCTGAACTGAATAATATCGCTGTAAAACATGCTCAAGGTGACTACATCGGTCTTATTAACAACGATATATCTGTTATCAATTCTGATTGGCTAAGTGAGATGATGTCTCATATATGCCGTAAAGATGTTGGGGCCGTTGGGGCTAAATTACTCTACGAAGATGGGACTGTGCAACACGCAGGCGTCACCATTGGCCTGGGCGGTGTGGCAGGACATAGTTTGAGGTATTCTCCTGGCAATTACCGTGGCTACGATGACCGGCTTATGCTGACTCACGAAGTCTCATGTGTCACAGCGGCCTGTCTGCTGACAAAACGTGCGATTTATCAAGAGGTAAATGGCCTGAATCACGTTAATTTAAAAGTTGCCTTTAATGATGTTGATTATTCATTAAAAGTCAGGGAGAAAGGTTATAAAGTTATCTGGACACCATTTGCTGAACTATATCACCTTGAATCTGCTTCACGTGGGTCGGATTTATCCAGGGACAATATCCATCGATGGAATGCTGAATACACATACATGCGGGACAGCTGGGGTAATGTTCTGGATAAGGATCCGTTTTATAATCCTAACCTGACAATAGTAGATGAAGATTTTTCTTTAGCCATACCACCAAGGCTAATACATCCCTGGACAAAATACGCATATCCAGCCAAGTAATTTTACCTAAAAAAGGTATAATAATCACATAAGTTACAATGGATGTTAGTTAGAAAAAGCATGGGAAACATTTATCTTTATGACCTAACCTGCCTGATTTATCAGCAGGTATCTGAAACCCCTTCAGGAACGGTACGCGTTGACTTGCGCTATGCGCATTACCTGATAACAAAACACAAAGAGTCCACGATATTTGTCAAGCAGCAGGGCAATAACCTGTTAATCATC
>JAURPG010000092.1 GCA_030835405.1 Gammaproteobacteria bacterium
GTTTACATAGAAATGTTTCATTGGCGAAGTTACATACCATGGTTTTATCAGCGATAATACGTCCGTGTAATATCTTGATGCCGTCCCTGAGCGCATAATGTAACGGGGTCATACCATTTCCATCGGCGACGTTCGGGTCGGCACCTTCAGACAATAAATATAACGCCAGGTCTTCATGCCCCTGGGAGGCCGCCATGATGAGTGGATTTCCATCACCCACAGATTGTGCATTGACATCCGCGCCATTTTCAATGAGTACCCTGGCCGTCTCCAGGTCACCTACCCGGGCGGCAAACAGCAATGGCGTGTAACCACCCATAGAGATAGCGTCTATTGTTGTCGCCCCGTAGCCTTCCAGCTGCAACGGATTAAAATTTTCCTTTAGTTGAATGGTTGAGGCATTTACATTAGCACCATGCTCAATAAGGACCTTTGCTCCTTCCGGGTTATTAAACGCGATGGCCCACATCAAGGCGCTTTGATGTCTGCGTGGGTCCTGTACATTTACATCTGCCCCTGCATCCAGCAATAATTCCATTGCCTCAAAAAAACCGGTTCGCGCAGAGGTCATTAACAGTGTTTCACCACTCCAGTTGGCGGCATTGGGATCGGCACCGGCATCCAGTAATAACCTGACCATAGCAAGGCTACGGTTCTCCATGGCCAGGTTCATTGGGGTGATACCATAGTCATTGGCCAGGTCCGGATCCGCGCCGGCATCCAGTAATGTTTTCACAGATACTGTGTGATCACGGTAAACTGCATGGGCCAGGGCGGTGGTCCCATCCGCCTCCATTAGGTTCACATCTGCGCCCTCTTCTTTCAGCAGTTCATCAACCAGAACCCAGTCCTGACCCTTAATGGCACTGATTAAATCTATATTTTCTGCTTGAAGAAATAAAACTTTTGAGATAAGTATCAAGAACAATACGAAACGTATAAGAACCTTGTAATTAGTAACTAACATGCCTGCCCCCCCAATCTGGCTTACATATTTAAGACCATTCGGTCGGTCATAATAAAAAACGGGACTTGAGTTTTAATCCTTCAAGTCCCGTTTCACAAGTATAGAGAGTGTTATTTCCTGCTTATAAGGATGCCTGATCCCAATTGGCCTTTCGCTCTTCAAGTTTCTGTTTTACTGCCTCAATGGCATTTTTTACCAATTGATTTTGCGCCTCGTCATTTTCAAGACCGCCACGACCACCAATACAGTAACCTACCGGTCGTGGAGGTGGTTTTAGGCCGGCACCAAGATCGAGTAATAATTCCACTGTTTCTAGTCGAGGCAAGGTCCTGTCCAGCATCCCTGCCGTGCTGTCTGCCAGTGCAAGGCTGATAGGTGTTCGCCCACAGGCGGTCTGGGCATCGATATCGGCGCCTTCCTCAACCAGTAACCTCACCAGTTTGTCTGAACCTAAAAACGCAGCGGCATGTAATGCCGTCCAACCAGATTCTGTGGCCTCGTTGACGTCTGCCCCCTGGCTGATGAGGATCTTGACAATTTCCACAGCCCTGTCTTCTTCATCCAGGGTCAAGTCGCTGCGTCGTCCCATACCGACAGCAGCCATCAGGGTATTAGCATTTCCTACCACTGAATTATCCTCCATGGGATTTTCAGCCTGGACCGCAAACAGGTCTCTGGGCATTTCGGTTTGCATTATGGGTTCAGCGCCCTCTTCAAGCAAAATTGATACCGCATCCAGGTCCTGACTGGCGGCAGCCAGAAAGAACGGTGTCGCATTATTCATGGAGAACCAGGGGTTTCGTTCCAGCCTCAGTGCGGCCGGTGGGTATTTCATCTTTGCATTGGGATCAGCACCGGCATCAATTAACGCTGCCGCAAGTTTTAACATATTCGGGCCTGGCAGCGGTTTTGAACGATCATAAATTTTGGGTTTTACCACATACACTTCTGATTCCGGCGAACCTAGATAATCCAGCTGTTCCTGGTTCAATGTCTCATAGGGACGGCAAAGAAAGTTTTCTCCCCCGTAGTTACATACCATGTCTTTTTCCGTGGTGTACTGACCATGCAGGGCCTTGATTCCGGTACGCATTGTGTAATGCAAGGGGGTCATGCCGTTATCATCAGTCACATTGGGATCGGCACCCTGTTCCAGAAAATACAAAGCCAGGTCTTCATACCCCTGTGAGGCCGCCATTAATAGAGGACTGCCATCGGTCTCTGATACGACATTGACATTTGCACCATTATCAAGAAGTAATTTTGACATCTCCATGTTGCCAGTCCGTGCAGCAAACAGCAGTGGCGTATAACCACCCATGGGCACCGAATGGACTACAGACCCTTCATAACCTTCCAGTTGCAGCGGGGTAAAATCCTCATTTAACCTTATGGTTTTGGCATTGACATCAGCGCCATGCTCCACCAGGGTCTTCGCCCCCTCCGGATAACCAAAGGAGATTGCCCACATCAGGGCGGTCTGGTGACGACGTGGGTCCTGTGCATTTACATCGGCACCGGCATCCAGTAATACCTCCATGGCATCGGCAAATCCGGTCCGGGCCGCTGTCATTAACAGGGTTTCACCGCTCCAATTAGCAGCATTGGGATCGGCACCGGCACCCAGCAATAACTTGACCATGGATAGACTACGGTTCTCCATGGCCAGATTCATCGGGGTAATGCCGTAGTCATTGGCCAGGTCCGGATCAGCACCGGCATCCAGTAAGGCTTTAACAGACTCCACATGATCACGATAGACGGCATGGGCCAGGGCAGTGGCCCCGTCCGCCTCTCTGGCGTTCACATCCGTATCCCGATCTTTCAACAGGTCGCCAACCAAAGACCAGTCCTGGTCCCGGACGGCATCGATCAGTTTTAATCCGGCAGCGTTGCTTACCCCATTAATACTCATGAGTGCTAATACAAGTATTAATGTCGCGCCCCTGACCGGAAATATGGATTTTGTGAAGTCTGTATACATAGCGTTAACCTTCCCCTTAGTTACTATATGATTAAGCAGGTCTGCTCAGATCGAGTTCACCGTCTGACATACCCAGCTCGCCACCAAAACTCTCTGTCTCTATGCCCATCTTATTCAACATGGCAACATGAAGATTGGAGAATGGCGTACCTTCCTTGTATTCAATATGGCGTCCACCCTTGATGGTACCGCGACCGCCACCGATCAATGCAACCGGGACGTTCCACTGGCTGTGAATATCTGCGTTACCCATACCTGCACCATACACCAGCATGGAATTATCCAGGAGGGAAGATCCGTCCAGGTCCTTGGTGGCATCCAGCTTGGCGAGGAACTCACCAAACAGGCTGGCATGATAAACATTAATATCGCCGGCCATACGGATCTTCTCTGGATTACCGCGGTGATGGGTTATCGGGTGATAAGGATCTGAGTGTCCCAGGTTGGTGAACACCAGTTCACTGTATTCACGTGCCATCATGAAGCTAAACACCCGGGTCATATCGGTCTGAAATGCCATGTGTAACAGGTCATACATCAGACGTGAATGTTCTTCATATTCCGGAACACCAATGGGCCTTTTCATGTCCGGCAAGTCCATATCGACGGTGGCTTCTGCCTTCTGGATACGGGCCTCGACATCCCTCAGCACCGTGGTGAATTCGTCCAGTTTTGCAGCATCTCCGGCACCCAGTTTCTTCTTGGTGCGCTTGAAGTCTTCCATAACATAATCGAGGATACTCTTCTGCTCCTGTAACCTTGCCCTTCTGGCTTCAGGGTTGGTGCCTGCATCACCAAACAACCTCTCGAAGACATCACGCGGACGATGAATCATGGGCATGGGGGATGTGGGACTGCTCCAGGAAATGGTATTGGTATAGGCAGAGCTATAACCGCCTGCGGATTGACCGGCTAACTCTGCGGCATTTTCAATACAGACCTGCAAAGAATCCAGTGGTGTCTCCTGCCCAAACTGGGGATGCTTGGCGATTACCTGATCCACAGAAATACCGGCATAGATTTCACTTAAGGATTCATTGGGCTTTGCTCCGGTAAGGAACATGGTACTACCACCAACATGCCCACTGACACTTTCCGCGTCACCATTATTCAGGTTACTTAAGACCAGGACCTTGTCCCTGAATGGTGCCCACTGACCAACAACGTCTGACATTTCATAATTGACACCAGCATTAACAGGGCGAAATCGCTCCTTGATGATGCCATTGGAACTGTAAGCATAACCAACTCTAAGCGGCATCTTCACCGTATTGGTGTTGGCCAGTGCTGGAAACATCGAATCCAGCATGGGTACGGCAACTGACGCCCCCAGACCGCGTAAGAATGTACGCCGCGGCATCGCTTTCTTAAATATCATCATGATCCTGCCCTCCTGTTTTGAAATGGTAAGCTGTTTGCAATTCCTAATACGATGGTTGAAAAACGGTAATCTTCTTTTGCTGCCTCGTTCACAATCTTGCGAACCGCCGGCATATCGTAATGCTCCAGGGTACGACCCAGGGCATAGGTCATCAGTTTCTGGGTAAAGGCGCCGGCAATCACATCCGGGGTACGCATCAAAGCGGCCTGTAATTCCGCCGGGCCTTCAAATTCCACCCCACTGGGTAGACGACCCCGGGCATTGA
>JAURPG010000093.1 GCA_030835405.1 Gammaproteobacteria bacterium
CCCAAAAAAAATATTAATAAAAAAAATCGATTCAGAATCATATTATTCAGCGGACCCTGTACCAATCAACCGGATATGGGGTGATACGCCATTTACCCCCATACTTGTCCTGTATTCATTATGGTTTAACAGATAACGATTGATCCTCATATCAGACTGCATTTGCACCTGGGCTGGCTTGGCGATACCTGCTTCTGGCAATACCACTGGCACACCGTATTCAACCTGGGAAGGGGGTGTATGTACTTGTGCTATCGGAGGTGGTTGAGAGGAAATTGATTCTTGTGGTGCCTGTAGTTGCTGAAATCCAATAATCGCCATGGCAGCTACTGATGCGGCTACGGCCATCCCGGCCAGGGGTTTTGTGTATTTTGGTGTTGTGTTTGAAGTTGGAGCAAGAATTGTAGGTTCAGCTTGGATAGATTCGGAAATTTTTCTGGTCAGGTCGAAATCATGGTGCGAGGCAATACGGTCATGCATACAATCCGATATCAGATGATATCGAAACCAGGTCTGCTTAAATTCCTCACCTTTAATAGAAGCGCTACACGATTTAGAATCCATTTCACCGTCCATTATGGCGGATATTTGTTCTCTAATTTGTTCTGTCATATTCAATAATCTCAATTATTAATTAGTGGTTGCAACTGTTTATCGATTGCCTCCCTGGCCCTGAATATCCTAGACCTTACCGTACCAATGGGACAATCCATCGCTACCGCAATATCCTCATAACTCAATCCTTCCAGTTCCCGGAGTGTAATCGCTGTCTTTAAATCATCCGGCAAATTTTCAATGGCCTTGATGACAGTATCCCTGATCTCGTTAGTCAACAGCACGTTTTCCGGGTTCTCTAGTTCCTTTAGAGCGGTACCATCGTCAATTTGTTCCATCTCTGATATATCCTGGTCCACTTCCGGCAGGCGTTTATTGGCCTGGACTGCCAGGAAATTTTTGGCCGTATTGACCGCTATCCTGTACATCCAGGTATAAAACGCGCTGTCACCCCGAAAATTCGGCATCGCACGATACGCCTTTATGAAGGCTTCCTGTGTGACATCCATAGCATCGGCATGGTTCCGTACAAAACGCATGACCAGATTGACTATTCGGGATTGATACTTGATAACGAGTAAATCAAATGCCGCCTTGTCCCCATTTTTTACCCTGTTTACCAGTTCTTGGTCGGCTTCAAGATTTCCCACGACGGTAACCTGGCCTGTAGCGTTTTAAATTGTATATTTGGGACAAATTCATTGGTGTTCTTGCTTTATTATTATCAGTTAAACCCTGGAAATATAATTCCTTGATATCAATATTGACGTTAAAATAGTCAGAAAATTCTTTGAAATATTAGTTCATTACCTTTTATTTCAAGAGCTTAGATTATGATTTGAGTATATTATATTAGATCACATGAGTAACCAACACTTACATGACATTTTGATTATCGGTAGCGGAGCATCAGGTCTCAGCTTATCACTGCAGCTTGCTCAACACTCAGACTACAGGATTGCAGTCATATCCAAGGCCGCCATCAATGAGGGGGCAACATTTTATGCCCAGGGTGGCATTTCAGCAGTATTAGACAATCAAGACAGCATTGAATCTCATGTTCAAGATACTTTAAATGCCGGTAACGGTCTGTGTGCGCCGGATATTGTTGAATTTGTTGTAAAAAACGCAGGTAACTGTATAGATTGGCTAATAGATATCGGGGTTAATTTTACCCGCTCTTCTCAGCCGGACGGCAATATATATCATTTACACCAGGAAGGTGGTCACAGCCACAGGAGGGTCCTTCATTCTGCTGACTCTACGGGTAAAGCAATAGAAAGCACCCTGGAGAACCAGGTGAAAGCCCACACCAATATCGACCTGTTTGAGTATCATTCAGCCATAGACCTGATCACACAACATAAGTCAGGGGTAACTGAAAATCGATGCCTGGGGGCTTATGTCCTGGATCAACAATCCGGTAAAGTGAAAGTCTTCAGGGCAAAAACTGTGGTGCTGGCAACGGGAGGCGCTGGGAAAGTCTATCTCTACACCAGCAATCCGGACATCTGTACCGGGGACGGAATAGCCATGGCATGGCGTGCAGGATGCAAAGTCGCCAATATGGAATTTATTCAATTCCATCCCACCTGTCTTTATCATCCTGATGCCAAGTCGTTCCTGATATCTGAGGCATTACGAGGAGAAGGTGCCAAATTATTACGCCCGGACGGGACATCATTTCTGCGTCGCTATGATGAGCGGGAAGAACTGGCTCCCCGTGATATCGTTGCCCGCGCCATAGACCATGAAATGAAACGCCTGGGAAGTGAGTGTGTATATCTTGATATGAGTCACCGGGACAGTGAATTCATCATTGAGCACTTCCCCACAATATATGCAAAATGCCTGCAGTTTGGGTTTGATATTACCAAACAACCCATACCGGTTGTGCCTGCCGCACACTATACCTGCGGGGGCGTGATGATTGATCAAAACGGTCGGACCGACCTTCCTGGTCTGTATGCAATCGGCGAAGTTTCCTGCTCCGGACTACATGGGGCAAATCGCATGGCCAGTAACTCCCTGCTGGAATGTGTCGTTTTTGCCCATTCAGCCTTTCAACATATCACATCAGCGCTAGATACAATTCCTTACCCAGGTGAATCAAAGGAATGGGACGAAACCCAGGTGACCGATTCTGATGAAGAAGTGGTGGTATCACATAACTGGGACGAGGTACGGCGTTTCATGTGGGACTACGTGGGCATCGTCAGATCGACGAAACGGTTAACCCGGGCGCAAAACCGCATACGCTTGTTACAGTCGGAAATTCAGGAGTACTACAGTCACTTCAAGGTAACCAATGATCTGATTGAACTACGCAATATTGCCGTGGTTGCCGCATTAATTATTGATAGCGCTTTGAGTCGCAAAGAAAGCCGTGGACTGCATTATTCACTGGATTATCCGGTACAACCTGTAACGGAATCAGGCCAAGACACAGTACTGCAAAAAGTCCTGCCGCAAGCAGGAAACACCGCTTCAAACACACGCTAATTTATCAAGAATTCTATTACTATTCTTCTGTCGGCAATGTGCCATGAGCGGACATCAATACTGTTCAAAAACCGTGGTCTGCCCCAATTAATAATTAATAGCCCTAGATATACTACCAGAAAGATGAACCTGGAATACCTTTAAACGGACCGACGACATCAGGAGTGATCCATCCTCCATAAAAACCACCAGGCTGCGGTATAACCAAATCCTGCCCTACATAACAGGCTTCCATCGCACCAGCATATATACAAAGATGGTCTTTCAGGCAGGAGAAGTGAGGATTCGGATCAGGGTAACTCCAGCAAGCATTTCTAGCGATTGAGCCATTGGATACCACATCATAATAGACCGCATATCCTTTCCACTCGCAGAAGCTGGATTTACCCTCTGAGACGACCAGCATAGAAAAATCAATATCATTGGGCGGCAGGTAGTAAGTTGGAGGGTGACTGGTCTCCAAAACACAAATTGCCCTGTTTGTCTCTGCCAGGATTTTACCATCAAAAACAACTTTCACCTTCTTGTCACATTCACGTGTCACTGGTGGCCTGGGATAGTCCCATACAGATTCCTGGCTTGGTCCTGGCTGTTCGCGGTTCTGAAATGTCGTCATAGAGATAAATAAAGTACTGTCAAAAGATGTATAGATACGATTATTGTCAGATTAGTTCGTAATTGTTTATACCAATCAGGAAAGAGTAATTCCCATAGTAAAGTTTTTTCATATATATACGTGATGATGAAGCCGGAAAGCAAGATAGATACGGCAACCTTTGTCGATAGCATCATTGCGATCCAAGACACTATTGCTGGTACCACACTTCCGAGCATAAACCATGAACAGTTTGACGTAGATTTCATATTTATGATCAGGCCCCAGTGCACAGCACCAATGAAGGTAAGGATGATGGCACCATAGCTTAAGAATGAATGCATGTAGAATGGAACCAGTTCCGTGTCACCGAAAGCTATTCCAGCAAGGGCATATAGGAAAGGTATTATGCCACCATATCCGAGCAAATTTGCTATTATTTTAATTCTTGAATATTTTTCGGGCATGACATCCAATTATAAATTAAGCGCTCAATCAAGATAAGGCATGTCCGCTTTGGGTCGTTTTACGTCATCAAGAATATTTAGATAAAAGCTGCTCAAAGTCCTTTTCATTCAGTATTGTTAAACCTAATTTTTCGGCTTTCTCTGCCTTTGATCCCGGTGAATCACCCACAACGACATAGTCAGTATTTTTTGACACACTGCCGGTCACCTTCGCCCCCAGACCAATTAGCCGATCACGGGCCTCGTCCCGGGACATACTGGAAAGCGTGCCAGTAATGACAAAGGTCTTGCCGGTGAGTTCGGTGCTGGCTGCTGTTTCATGTTCGGGCCAGGTAAAATGATGTGTATCCCTTAACGCCCTGATGATTTCCTGGTTATGCCCTTCCTGGAAAAATGCTGAAATATTCTCCGCCACCACAGGCCCTATATCGGGTACTTCTAGCAAGTCTTCTATATCGGCACTCATGATTTTATCGAGTGTACCAAAGTATTGTGCCAATGCCCTTGCAGTGGCCTCTCCCACTTCACGAATTCCCAACCCATAAATAAATCTGTCTAATCGCGTGTCTTTACTTTGCTTCAGGGCATCGATTAAATTCTGTGCAGATTTCTCCCCCATTCTCTCCAGGCCCGCCACCTGTTCTTTGGTTAATTCATACAAGTCGGCAACATTCTTTACCAGCCCTTCACGATAAAGTTGCTCTACCAGTTTGTCACCGAGGCCTTCAATATCCATGGCACGTCGAGAGGCAAAATGGATAATGGATTGAATAGACTGTGCAGGACAAAACAGGCCACCTGTACACCTGTAGACGACCTCTCCTTCAAATTTATGCACCGCTGATCCACACTCCGGACAGGCGTGGGGCATTTTAAATCTCCTGGTGTCATCTGGCCGCTTGTCCTTAATAATACTCACCACCTCAGGGATCACATCACCCGCCCTGCGCACATACACGGTGTCTCCCACACGTACATCCTTGCGCTGAATCTCATCCAGGTTATGCAACGTGGCATTAGTTACTGTCACGCCACCCACGAATACCGGCTGTAGGCGAGCTACTGGCGTCAACGCACCGGTCCTGCCCACCTGAATTTCTATATCCAGAACTTTTGTTATCTCTTCCTCAGGTGGAAATTTATAGGCAATAGCCCAACGTGGCGCCCGGGAGACAAAACCCAGTTGCTTTTGTAACGTCAGCGAATTAACTTTACAAACAACGCCATCGATTTCGTATTTCAGTTTTGGCCGTTGCATTAATATTTCTTTGTAAAAGACAAAACATGCATCCAGATCTTTCACCACCTTGCGTTCACCTGAAACGGGCAGCCCCCATGTTTGAATACGTTTAAGAATTTCACTGTGGGAAGTAAATTGAATATCATCGCTGTAATGCCCAATGCCATAGGCGATAAAAGACAACGGCCGTCTGGCCGTCACCGCTGGGTCTAGCTGCCGCAAACTGCCGGCTGCAGCATTTCTTGGATTGGCAAATACCTTATTATCATCGAGTCTTTGTTGCTCATTGAATGTGTCAAAATCCTTTTTCAACATAATGACTTCTCCTCTGACTTCCAGCATTGCAGGAAAATCATTGCCCGTCAGGCGCAATGGAATGCTTTTTATGGTCCTGGCGTTTAAGGTGACATCTTCTCCCTGATGTCCGTCTCCGCGGGTAGCTGCCCGTATCAGTTTGCCATCCTCATATGACAGGCTAATGGCCAGACCGTCCAGCTTGGTTTCTGCTGCAAATTCAATTTCAGTTGCATTAATTCGGTCAATAATTCGCTGATAAAATGCTTCCATCTGCGCTTCATTGAATGCATTACCCAAAGACAACATAGGCAACCTATGCTGCACTTCATCAAATTGCTTGAGTGGCTTCGCGCCAACTCGCTGGGTAGGTGAATCATTGGTGATAAATTCTGGAAAGTTTTTTTCTAAAGCAACGAGTTCCTGGTATAGCCTGTCATAGACCGAATCGGGAAGTTCAGGATTGTCCAGTACGTGATACTGATGATTATGGTGATTGATGTCCTGTCTAAGCTTATCAATCCTGGACCTTACCTCAGACTTTTTCATTGAAATTAAGCTGCTTCTTTGAGTTTTTGAATGATTTTTTCAACTTCAGCATCAGTCAGAGGTGATTTGTCAGGTCCAAGGACCTCACCTCCCAGTTGTTTAGCAATTTGGCGAGTTATCACCAGCATGGTGTCAAAGCTACTCAGGCCACTTCCATCATTCTTAAGGGTTGCGAATAATGATAACCCCCTGGTGGAAAATGTATCCATATTATCAGGCTCAAAATAACCTGGTTCAAACATATTCACCAGGCTGAATAAGGTCTGCGCTTCACCTGAAAGATCAACATTCCGGTAATGAAAAATATTCATCTCACAATATTCAAACCCGGAACTGGCTGTTACCTTTTGCAGATCCTCACCGATAATTAATTTGTCATCATCTACCATTACATGCAGAATAATGATGTGTTCTGAGATGGGCTGAGTGCCTTCCTGCATAGTATCTTCAGACTCCACATTATCAATTGAAATCTGTTCCTCAATAACCTGTGATACAGTATCGTCAGAATCATCTGGCGACACATCATCAGAATCTGGATGAATCTTTATATCATTAAAGATTTCATGGTCTTGAGAATCCTCTGCAGAGCGGTTCCCCATAAAATAATTAAGACCTGCCAGTTCTGATGCGAGATCTTCTTCGTAATATGTTGTCTGAGTTGTGATCACCAGGCTAGGGGCGTCTTCTTCTTCAGAATCCAGATCGGTCTCTGGCGGCAAATTTCTTTCTGGCAAATCATCTTTATGGGACTTTTCCCACAAATAGATCCCCACGATAACTGCGATTCCAAGAATTATGAGGATAATACGTAAGGTGTCCATATTTACTCACATATGTTAGCAAGCATGTTGCATTGACAGGTTTTAATTTTACCTATGGATGCTGCCATTACCAGGTTGGTATCAGGCAGATGCTGCCATCTCCATAGCCTCTTCTATATCCACACTAACCAGTCTGGATACTCCCGGTTCATGCATGGTTACCCCCATGAGCTGCTGGGCAATTTCCATGGTAATTTTATTATGGGTAATAACCATAAACTGAACGTCTGAAGACATCTGGGAGAGCAAATCGCTGAACCTACCAGCATTGGTGTCATCCAGTGGCGCATCAACCTCATCAAGTATACAAAATGGAGCAGGGTTTAATTTAAAAATGGCAAATACCAATGCCACCGCAGTCAGGGCTTTTTCACCACCTGACAACAGGTGAATACTGCTGTTTTTCTTGCCTGGCGGCCTGGCCATAATCCCTATACCTGTATCAAGAAGATCGTTTCCGGTCATCTCAAGGAAGGCATGTCCACCGCCAAATAGTATGGGAAACATTTCTTTCAGATTAGAGTTTAATCTGTCGAAGGTCTCTTTAAATCTGGTCCTGGTTTCCTTATCTATTTTACGGATAGCATTTTCTAATGTTGTTAATGCCGCAGTGAGATCATCATTTTGTTTATTCAGGTATTCCTTACGTTCGCTTAGCTGATTGTACTCATCGATTGCCGCAAGATTAATCGGCCCCAGTCGTTGAATCTTCTGTTCTGTCTTACTGAGATTTTCCTGCCAATCCTGTTTATTTGCCGTTTCATCCAGCTCCGCCAATATCTTTTCTGGCTCTTCGTTCGATTCCTGCAACTGCTCAATAACAGTTTGCAGACGCACCTTTATTTCCTGTGATTCCAGCTTTAGGTTTTCAAGATCTGCCCTGTGCTTTTCAACTTCCTGTTCGGCCTGTAAACGAGATTGTTCGGATTCTCTTATTTTTGATTCAATTTGCTGGAATTTTTCTCTGGACTGGGTCATGAGCTTTTCAGTCTCCAACCTTAGGGCTAATTTAACGTCCAGTTCTTTCTTCAGGCTTGCAATGGGTTCCTGGGTCGTTTGAATATTTTGATTTAATAATTTAAGTTGATTTTCAAAGTTTTCGATTTGTATAGCCGTCCTTTTGGCAGATTGTTCCAATGATGCTTTTTGAGAGCTTAGTGATTCCAGTTGCAAGGCGATTTCATGACTCTGCTCATGCATTGATTGCCAACTGTTTCTTGCATTATCAAGTAAGCCCTGGTGTTTTTGTTTTTGGCTTGCAAGCGAATCTTTTTTGGTCGCCAGCTCAGTTAATCGTTTAGTGGCCTCTTCAAGCATGGATTTGTAATTTTCTATGTCCTTATGACTGGTTTCCTCTCTTTGCATCAACATGGCCAGGTCATCCTCTATTTGCTCAAGCCTGGTCTCCACGGTTTGGCTCTTACCTCTTAATTCAGCGTGCTGTGATTGAAGCAAATTAAACTCCTGTTGCCGTGAAGCGGTATTTTCTTCAGCGCTCGCCTGGTCCTGCTCAGCTTGATTCATGCCCTCAACCGCAGACTCCAACTCGGTTTGTAATTCTTTTAGTTGCTGTAATAAGGAATCGTTCTCTGATTTCAGGTTTTGTATCTTCTGTTCTCTACTGAGAATACTTTCTTCTTCATTTCGGCGGTTGACCCGAACCCAGCCATTGCCCAGCCATACCCCGGTTTTGGTAATGACAGATTGCCCCGTTCCCAGTGAAGCGTACAGCGTCAAGGCCTGTGAAACATCATCGGCTATAAGGACATTTTCAAGGACCTGGTCTATGGACGAACCTTTATACCTGACTATTTCACTTAAACGAGGATTATCCTGTATAGTTTTTGAATTTGCATGTGTAGTTTCTGCGACGAGGCTGAGTTGGCTATTGGTGATGGACTCAAGTTCACGAATGGCTTGGCCCAGGTCTTTTACGATAACAGATTGCAATGTCTGCCCCAGCACTGTCTCCAATGCGTGCATCCATTCTGGTTCCACATCTATTTCTTCGTATAGCCTTTGAGGATTAGTAATTCCAACATCCGCCAACCAGCTTTCAATATTGTCCCGACCTGAATCATCTTCACCCTTTTGCAATGCCACCAAAGTCGCAAGCGTGCCTTCTATTTTTTGCTGAGATGTTCTTGCATCAGAAATTTTCTCTTTCAACCCACCAACTTTTTCCTGGCAGGAACGAACATTCTGCACTGCTGTGCCAAGTGCCTTTTTTGCCTGTTCCAATTCATTCTGTTTGTTGTTCAGGGCTGTATTTAATTGATTTAGCTCTCCGCTTTCATGATGCTGACGAGCTTCCCCTATTTCCTCCCCAAGACTGCGTTTCCTGCTGTCAATTTCTTCCAGCCCGTCTTTAACGTGATTGATTCTCGCGTTACATACTTCGATTTTTTGCTTAAGATCTGAATCTTCTTCCTTAAAGGCATCCCACTCTTCCTGCCAGGTTTGCATTGACTTCTCGGCTTCACTTAAGGAGTCATATGCACGGGTACTTTCTGTGCGCGAACCATTCAACCTGGGCTCTAAAGAGGCAATTTTATGAATAAGCTCTGCATGTTTTTCTTCATCCAGTTTCAACTGCGTTTTTGTTTCACTTATGGTTGCTTCTACGTTTTTAATGTCCTCGGTTAATGAATTGATCTTCTCACTTGAATATTCCAGCTTTTGCTCAAGTTGAGATATGTCTCCTCCAACCTGGTAATAGTCAGACTGCACTTTATTGAACGCTTCATTTGCAGCTGATAACTCACTGCGATGTGACTCAATATTGCTTTCAATCTTTCGAACAGCAGACATGTGTTGTTCGACCAGCGTTTCCTGACCTCTGACTTTTTCCTGTCGCCTGGAAACTTCAATATTTAAATCCCTGTAGTTAATGGCAAGCAGCCCGGTTCTTAACTGTCTTTCTTCCTGTTTTAGCACCTGAAATCGTTCAGCCGCCTTAGCCTGTCTCTGCAAATGGTTTAGCTGTTTGTTGAGCTCTTCGCGGATGTCATTTAATCTACTCAGATTTTCCCGGGTATGCGACATCCGATTTTCAGTCTCTCTTCTTTTTTCCCGATATTTTGAGATTCCTGCTGCCTCCTCAATATAGACCCTGAGTTCTTCAGGTTTTGCCTCTATCAATCTGGAAATCATGCCCTGTTCAATTATTGAATACCCGCGCGGCCCCAGTCCGGTACCAAGAAAAATGCCATGAATGTCTTTTCGCCTGCATCGTGTGCCATTCAGGTAATAGACAGAAATACCTTCACGATTCATTTGCCGTTTTATGGAGATCTCATTATAAGAGGCATATTGACCCCCGGCCTTGCCTTCAGAATTATCAAAAATTAATTCCACCATGGCCTGACTAACAGGTTGCCTGGCATTGGATCCATTGAAAATCACATCAGTTAATGATTCACCACGGAGGTGTTTGGCAGAGCTTTCTCCCATGACCCATGTGACAGCATCAATAATATTGGATTTTCCACAACCATTTGGGCCGACAATACCCACGAGATTTCCAGGGACTGTGAGCATGGTTGGATCGACGAAAGATTTAAAGCCTGACAACTTGATTTTGCGTAAGCGCATGAATTTAACAATACCTATTAGTTATGGTTGGCACAAGCATGCATTATAATCACAAGAGATATGCTCTGCTTGCACGATTTTAATCAAAAATAATTAATTTTGTCCTGAAACATGTAGTCGGTAAAATACAAAAGAATTATATGGTATCTTATGTTAAATAAATTAATAACAGGATAAAAATGACTACAAACCCAAGTTTCAATCTGGAAACCTTCGAAAATCCCAACCCGGATTCCGACTATACTATACACATAGAGATTCCGGAATTTACCTGCCTTTGCCCTAAAACCGGCCAACCGGATTTCGCAACCCTGCATATTGACTACGTTCCAGAACAGGAATGTATAGAGTTGAAATCCCTGAAGCTGTATATCTGGTCATACCGTAACGAAGGTACGTTTCATGAAGCAGTGACAAACCGTATTTTAAATGATCTGGTAACAACCAGTAAACCACGATTTATGAGGGTGACCGCCAGGTTTAATGTCC
>JAURPG010000094.1 GCA_030835405.1 Gammaproteobacteria bacterium
GAATCCAGTGATAACTCTAGTGACGCTAATTGCGTATGCCTGGAAAACTCCTTCGCAGCTATCTGATCGGCAGAGATACCAAGTAATCCTGATCGTCTGGGATATACCCCCGTTAAAAATACGCCACTTGCCGTTGCATGGGGCCCTGCATCAATTCCGATCTCGGCCCTGGCGATATTACGATTGGCCATGCTGGATAAACCACTTATCACCAGCAACCTGTCCTTGAAAGGAGACAACGGGTTCAGTATCGACGGTAGTTCAAAATCGGAACCTTCCTTTTCTGGTGTCCATTTATCCATGATCCTGCCATTGGGAACAAATACCACAGAGAACCTCACGACTGGATCCATCAACTTATTTGATGGCCCGGCCAATGCGGGCACCATAGCATCTAGCAATGGCAATGCTAACGAGGCACCTGTGCCTTTTATAAAGGTTCGCCTATCGAGAGACTTTTTAAATATCATCATTGCTGGATCTCCTCATTTGGAAAGGCATACTATTCACAATCTCCATAATTACTGCTGACCACTGATAATTATCTTTTTCCGTATTCTGGATGATTTTCCTGATAACAGGCATATCCTGGTAACCCAACCCCCGTCCCAGCGCATACATCATCAATTTCTCAATGATAGTCTGTAAAAATTGCTCGGGTTCACTCATCAATATATTGGTTAATTCCGCAGGTCCTTGAAATTCGGTTCCATCTGGCAATGCACCTG
Source organism: Gammaproteobacteria bacterium (assembly GCA_030835405.1). GTDB lineage: Bacteria > Pseudomonadota > Gammaproteobacteria > Eutrophobiales > Eutrophobiaceae > Eutrophobius. The sequence continues at coordinate 729 of JAURPG010000094.1, forward strand.
AAGGATCAATTGGTGTATTATTTTCATTCTCTCGCCACTCGCCTATCGCATTAAAGTTATCGATGGCGAAACCAAGTGGGTCCATACGCTTATGACAGGTTGCACATATGGGGTTAGCCCTGTGTTTCTCCATCCTTTCACGCATTGTCAACGTCCTGCCATTTTCCGTATTATCTTCTTCCAGTGTTGGGACATTGGGCGGTGGTGGTGGTGGTGGCGTACCCAGTATATTATCCAGTACCCATTTCCCCCGCAAGGTTGGGGAGGTCCTGTTGGCATAGGATGTAACGGTTAGGATACTTCCCTTACCTAACAACCCTTTTCGGGAATCGTCCGTTAATCTTACTTTTCTAAAGCCGGACCCTACTATGTCTGGTATACCGTAATGTTGGGCAAGCCTTTCATTGATAAAGGTATAATCCGCGTTCAGGAAATCCAGCAGGCTTCTATCCTCCATGGCGATACTTTCTGCAAAAAGTGACATCTCCTGCTGTAATGCATCACGCAGGTTTTCATCAAATCCTGGAAACACTCGTGGATCCGGTGTGACCGTTTCCAATTTTCTTAAGCCCAGCCACTGTTCAGTAAAATTCCTGGCCAGTTCGGTAGATTTTCTATCACGCAACATACGTTTAACCTGAGACGCCAGGATACCTGGACTACCCAATTTACCCTCTATGGCAAGATCAAGCAGTTCCTTGTCCGGCAAACTGCTCCACAGAAAAAAAGATAACCGGGATGCCAGATCCAGGTCACTTACATAATAAGGTACGCCCGATTCCGGGTTTTCTGGCTGCTTTTCAATCCTGAACAGGAAATTCGGATTGACCAGTATTCCCTGGATGCCGGTACGTATCCCTTCCTCAAAGCCTGCTTCCTGATAACCTATTTGATAGAATTTTGATAAAGTCTCTATATCATCATCCTGAATTGGCCTTCGATACGCTTGTGTGGCCAAGGATTCAAGTATTTGCCTGGCGCACTCGGATTCTTCAGATGCATCCATTGGATAACATTGAAAAATCTTTTCACGACTTGGCGTATTCCCCAGACCCGCCGGATTATAGGGTCCACTGATAAAAATCTTGTCAACCGCAGGCTTGCCTCCCTTAAATGAATACAGTTCCTGAAATGCCTGTCTTGGACGTTTTTTACCTTCTGTTTTGAAATACTGATCAACGAAAGCAACACCTATCTTACTGGTGCCGGCCTTTGCGGAAAAACGAATCTGAAGATGGTCGTCTGCGGAAAATTCATAGGCCTCCTGTTCCGGATCGCCAAGATAGTCCTTATTGATAAATGCGTATAGCGGTCCGGACCTGCCTTGATGTTCTCCACCTACTGAAAATGAACTTAACAACCCATCATCCAGGCGGATATCAATTTGATGAGGCTCTCCCAGCCCGCGTATATAATTATCATTGTTTCTTTGTAACTGAATCTTGATGACATATTCACCATCGACCGGGAAGTGATGTTTAACTGCAGCTCCTCCCCGGGTACCAAATGGAAGCTCCTCACTCATGCGAGTATCCTGTACAAACTGCCTTGAAACCTCATAATCAATCGTTAGTGGTTGAACATCCATATCCCCTATTGCCCTGGTACTGATCTTTCGGGCCGTTGACATATAGGATTCTGCAAGTAAAGGAGAAACGGACAGGGCTTCACCAACAGTATCAAACCCATAACCTGAGTCATCATGGGGAAGCAGGTTTGATACGTCCATCTCCACGCCCAGAAGATCCCTGACTGCATTCTCAAATTCAGTTCGATTCAGGCGACTCACCACCGGATTACCAGGGTCTGGTGATTGCTGGGCCGCCCTATCAAGGCTATCTTCCAGAAAGGTTACAAAATTATCAGTAAGGGACTGGTCGGGTCGCGGCATTCCGGATGGCGGCATGGCGCGGGTACGTAATTTACGTATTACTTTTTCCCAGATTTCACCATCTTCGGCGACATCATCCAGGTTTGCCTGGTCCAGTAATAAATTGGCGGTTTTTAACTGCTGATTGTGACAGGTGACACAATACTGATTTAGCATTTGCCGATAGGTGGTGGAATCCCCTGAAGTGCCTGCACGTGATTCCTGAGCATGTACGTTCCCATAATTTAATATATTGATTACAGATAAAATTATGGCAAAGGACCGAAGATTATCGAAAGAAATCAATTAGGTACTCCATGGTAATAAATTCTTGCGTTAAGGTATAGATTCTAATTCATTAATTTAGGTCAAATCCGTAAATTATGCAATTATGTAAGCTAGAAAAGCTGATATTTATTATGTTTGGAATTATTTTCTGTATTAATCAAGGCGTTTTGAACACTTATTTACAAAATATCATAAAATCATCTAACAACCAGCCAATACCTGGTTAGTTTTAATAGGCGGATCTTCCAATTTCAAGTCTATTGATTGATTGATGAATTTTGCGTGATCGTGATCAGTTTTATTATTGTGATTATTCAGGTTACTAGCTGGTCATCCTGGGTACACATTGTCTCATGAGGATTTAAATGCTTTCATAACAGACTTTATGAATAACAATATTCCAGAAAACATCAATTTCAGACTCACAGAATCAGTTCTATGGGAATCTTGCTGTGGCTACTGGTTGTTACCCGAACACCTGGAGAGACTGAAAGGGTCTGCGGATTTTTTTGGGTTTCAACTTGATGAACAAAAACTACAGGACGGTCTGGATAGCATCACACAGGGACTCGAAGCTTCCCAGTATTTAATTCATATCAATTTGAACAGGCAAGGTGAGCTGGAATGGTCAACAGAACCCACTATTGAGGAACGCACTCCTTTTAACGCAACACTCGCAAGTGAATGCATCAATAAAGATAACATGCTGTTGTATCACAATACCTCTAATCGAAAAATTTATGACGCCGCCCTGACGGCCAACCCGGATTATGACGATGTTATCCTCTGGAATGAAGATGGCGAAATCACAGAATCGTGTACCGGAAATATCGTGGTTGAACTTGATGACACATTCTATACCCCACCAAAAAACAGTGGTTTGTTACCAGGGACTTACCGTACACAGTTACTAAAAGAAAAGACCATCATTGAAAAGCCTGTACATAAAGACGCACTGAAGGATTACGAAAAGATCTATGCTATCAATTCCAGGGTTGGTTGGCGCGAGTTAATTCTTAACGGGCAGTAATCAATTATAAAAATACCATGGGGGGAGTAAATGTTAAAAACAGCCAGGGTTTATATTTTATTATCAATTATTTTATTGTCAGGTATATCCAGTAAGCTATACGCACAGAATACACCTATCACATCGGAAACCATCCAGATTAAAACCCATCCGGTTACAGATGAGGCTTCCGGGATAAAGTCCAATAATATCAGTAGAGATACTCTTAAGCAGATAGAGGCAATTCTTGTAGAATTACCACCTAGGACACAACAGACCGCCCATCATCATCTTGCCGAAGAGCTGATATATATCGTCTCTGGGAAAGGTTATACGCTAATGTGGAATAAACCGGATGGAGAAAAAATCAGATATGACTGGTCAGAGGGAGATATGCTGTCACCGACGATTAATGCCTGGCACCAGCATGTAAATTTATCCAGAGAAGAACCCGCGAGATATTTGTCTATGTCAAGCACCCCAGAGGTTCTGAATATATTCGGGGACTCAAAATTCTTAACCAGCAGCCACTATGTCCCTGAAGACCGCTGGCAATACAGTATTAATCAAGAACCGGAATATGAGCCGGTAGCAGAAGCAGGTATGGGCGTGGTCAGGATGCAGATTGGACACCATATTAAAGACCTGCCAAAACGGCAACTGAGAAACCGCCGGGAAAACGTCCTGGGTATCACGGTCAGGCCGGAGGGAGACATGGCCGGTAACCAAACTATGGAATGGGAAGTCCGGGAATACCTGACACCCGATTCAGGTTCACCCGGACACAGACATCCCTGGGAAGTGGTATATCATATTATGTCCGGCGAGGGATACGTGCTCCTGGAAAAACTGGATGGAGAACGGCGACGGGTTAACTGGAAATCAGATGATGTTTTTCTCGTTGAAGCCGATGAATATCACCGGCTGGTACCGCTTGAAAATTCAAGTCCACGCATTTGGCAGGTGAAGGCATCGGGTTATTTTCATAATATTGGAAATCTCGGCATTTATGATGTGGACAGGTAGCGAAAAGGCTGATGTTTTGCCGCTAACCAGCACCTACATCTGATTAAAATGAGCCGCTAAAACTTAAACCCACTTCAAGTCCATCCTTGCGATTTTGAATCTGGCGAAACTGTACTGGTGAGATTTGCCGTTGGCCGGTGTAACGCGTCCTGGTACGATTTTCTGTCCAGTTGGTGGCATTGATAATATCCAGTCGCATCTTGATGCCAAACCAGCGTGTGGTCTCGGCAAAGAAATTAATGATGGGCTCCTTGTCTCTAACATCCAGTTCGTCCACTTTAAATACCGGCAAGTCTGCCTCCAGGGTCACATCCCACCCCCAGGCCATGCGTAGTTCTTCCAGATCCTGTCGGAAATCGATCTCTGCAACATATTCATTGTCTGTATCAAAGATACTTTGGGAAGATGCAGTGATTATGGTAGCGTTTAATACCCTGTCTAACCCGGTTATGGGGTCGACTACCGTGGAATCCTGCCATTTCAGGTTAACATCCAGCTTACTGTTATCCAGACCTATCCAGTCCATTTCCGCCGTACCTTCAAAACGCAGTCCCCAGCGGCGGGCTTTGCCAATATTTCCCGGTGCCTCGGCGTTAGCCAACGGGATTAAATCCTGTACATCATCAACCCAGTGATGGAAAAGGGTGATCTTGAAAACATTCTGTTGACCGAAGCGACGCTCAAATCCAGCCTCGGTCTTCCAGGTGGTTTCAGGTCGTAAATTAGGATTACCCAATGCAACATCATCATCAGTAAACAGGCTAAAGCTGATGTAGTCCGTAAAGCGCAACTGTGCCACTTCACGGGCTACCCGGATCCGCGCACGCATGGACTCATCTGGCGTATAGCTAAGCTCGGCATGGGGTTTTAAAAAGCTCAGATTTTGTTCCACGTCCTGGTCACCCTCGGTGGTCAATTTAGAGACCTCAAACCCAAGGCCATAGTCCAGCTCAAGATCTCCTAATGCCCAGATGTCCTTGATCAGAAAATCACCCCGGGTTTCTTTTACCGTGGTATTTTCACCGGGCACGAAGACAATAACTGGCCCAGCGCCCAAATCGGTGGTCTGATCGACGGTGTTGGCTACCTCGTTGTAGGCCCCTTCAGCGGTAAACCTCAGGTTATGGGAATCAATTCCGGAGTACTCAAACTCACTACGCAATATAAACTCCAGTTCAATCTGGTTTGATATCCGTAATTTTTCCTCAGTCAGATTATTATCGGGGTCAAAACTCTGTTCCCTTGCCGTTTCATCCTCATCTTCCCTTGTAGCGAATGCCAATAACGTCCCTTTTAAATAATCAGAGAGATTTCTCTCAGCCGTAATCCCCGCTTCGAACTGAAACTCACCGGTATCAGTATGCAGCACTTCACTGTTTGTCCTTGAACCGGGGCCTTGTGGTGTTCGTAATGACAAAAAGTCTTCGCCTCCTTCCTGTAAACCAATTTGAGAGGCCCAGGTATACAGTGTGTCCCCCACCCAGATGGATGCAGTGAGGTCAAAATTCCCTTCAATTTCCCAGTCCCTGCCTTCCTCCAGACGCTTTTCTGTCAGGGCATCACTGATGTCCCGAATTTCTTCCTGATTACGATCACTTTCCACTACCCGAAAGATATCCAGACCAGCGTTATAGTCGATACCGTTCCACTGATCTGCAACAGAAATATTGCTGGTCCAGGGTTTGCGTTCGGTATCAAAATTATGGTTGCCGGTAAATGCCCACCTGACCGCCGCAGGGACGTCCGTTTTCAATACCACATTGGCTACTTCCGGCTCGCCCTGCATTTCGATATTGCGTACCGGACCCCGGATCAATTCAATCTTCTCAACCTGGTTGGCGGGAATGCGGTCAAGCAATGAAGGAACAGTGACCCGTTTACTGCTGGGCCTGCGCCCATTTACCAGGACATTACCGGTATCAGATCCATAACCGCGTAGTTCACCACTGATGGACATGAGAAATCCCGGTAATTGATCAAGCATGTCCAATGCCGAGTTGGGTTGGAAGCGACTGAAGAACGATGCCTGGTAGGTGACGATATTTTCTTCTTCCATGACACCTTCCATGGTCCCCTGCCGATTAGCCTGTTCTGATGTTTGGGAAAGTCCGGAAATGGAAATGAAACTCAAAATTCCAAATAGAAATAGTTTATAAAGATTGTTTATATCGTTGCTCCCCACATAGTTCCCCAAATACGGCAATTATTTCCGTCTAATAATCAGTTAAATGAACATCCAAGTCAAAGGAAAATATTGTAATGATGATTAGAAATATGAATGTGTAAAAATAGTTCAAATAGGTTTCTTACCAGCCCAATTAAAATTTGATATTAGCAAATAACAACTCTACTAACGGTGAAGAATTACAGATACTATTTGTGACTTATATCAAGCAAAATCATCCGTTCCATGTGCTAGCATGTATCGCCATTAAACTATATTTAAAAACATCAATAATATGAATAGTCTAAACGGCATCTGGTCCGTTACCTTCTCAAGCCATATCCTCGAGTTTACAGGCATTTTGATTTTGGAAGATGGTCGGGCACTTGGAGGTGATGAAAACTATATCTATAGCGGTAGATATAAATTTCAGAATGGGAAGTTTGCCTCTAAAGTCAGGGTTAGAAAATTCAACAATTCATTAAAGACATTACTGCCAAATGAATATATTATCGATTTAAAAGGCGAATATACTGATGACACGATTACAGTTAGCGGTATATCAGACGTCAATGATCAATTGATTATCAATGCCCGCTGTATACGGCGCGGAGACTTAAACACCAAATAGTCTCTGCATAAATATACTCTATTGAGCTAACTCTGTACTCATTCCCAATCTACATTATAGTCTGGATCCTGGTAAGCCTTCTCCCCATCCAGTACGGTCATTACCACCTTGTTGTTTCTGATTTGGCGATCTTCACCTGAAAGATAATCACTATCAATTACCATAAAATCCGCATATTTACCTACTTCAAGAGTCCCAACCTTCGTGTCTGCCAATAAAAATTTAGATGATTGCTGGGTCATGAGTTTGAGTGCTGTGACCCGGTCAATCCTTTCATCCGGTCCGTAGACTGTGCCCGTCTCACCGGGTTCATCCGGCGGCCAACCATCCTCTGCCACTTCCCGGTTAACATAGGTGTCGAGAATAGCAAAATAGGTCCCCGGAGCGGGTTCATAGATTTCTGCCTCCCCCACCACGTTGACCCCCTGTTCTATCAAGCTGCGAACAGGCACCAGAAACTCAATACCTGGTTCACCATAACGCTGCATGATTAATGTCGGTGAGATATCCAGTGAACGCCTGACGTTTAATGGCACAAACAAATTATATTTCTTCAGATTTTCAATAATATCAGGCTCTGTACCCACCATATTCCCGTGGGCA
>JAURPG010000095.1 GCA_030835405.1 Gammaproteobacteria bacterium
CGTGATTAAATACGAAACACTACAGCAGAGGAGGAAGGAAAATTTAATACTATGTATAAATTAGTGAAACATGACTATAATATGTGAAAGTCTCTCTTAACTTTTAGACCTTTGTGTTCCATATCTTCTGACGACTTACACGTGCTGTTATTCTGGGCAACCATGATGATCTATTCCTTTCAGGTGATAAATTTCGATTATGATACGTATCCAGAGAGTTTTATTGCCAGGTTTTTTGCAGTTTATATTGCTATTTCTATCCTGTCATTTCTATATGCGTATAACTGGAGTAAAAATGATTTAATGCACCGGGATGAAAATAAGGAAGAAAATAATAACTATCCTGGATCATGGAAATTTCCTCTTTTTATATAGGAACATTAAGTCTGATTATGACAACATATTATAAGTTTATTGATAAAGGGGATAAGAAATGAGAAGGTTGATTGGCGTTACACTATTAATGGGAAGCATGCTTGGTGTGATTGGAATCCTCCAGGCGCAGGAAGAGGCAGAGGCACCTACCGACCCAAACTATCCGGCATGGGCCTGGGCAATTCCTGGGCCAGATGATCATCGTACTCCGACTCCACCTCTAGACGACACAAAGTATACCTTACCCGGTTCAAGATTTTCCTTTACCTTGGGTGAGGCGCAGGGTCGTGATCCAAATAATCGTAATGTCCGCTTTGGCCCGGCCGACTGGTTTCCTGAAGACCATCCCACTATGCCGGATTTGATTGCGAATGGTGATCCTGAGCGTGGCATTACGCCGTGTTCGCTGTGCCATCTGCCAAATGGAAAGGGTCGTCCGGAGAATGCGCCGCCTGCGGGGCAGCCACGGGAATATACCATCGCTACCTTGATGGACATGAAGAACGGTCTTCGTGGGAGTGCTGACAAACGTAAGGGTAATATCTTTCGAATGAACAAATATGCCAATCTCATGACCGTGGATGAAATCAATGAGGCGGCAGAGTATTACGCCGCGATGAAGTGGACACCCTGGATAATCTTGAAGGAAGTCGAGGAAGTTCAAAAGGTATACAGTTCAATTGGTATGTGGATCCCCAGGGAGGGAGATGAAGCTGGTATGGAGCCTATCGGTATGCGAATTATCGAGACACCGGAAAATGTTTTCAATGCAGAGATTTTGCGTGGTCCCCGGTCCAAATGGATTGCCTATGTACCTGTAGGTGCGGTGGAAAAAGGTAAAGACCTTGTTACCACCGGTGGTAACGGCAAGACCATGGCGTGTGCCACATGCCACGGACCCGATCTGCACGGGATGGGTGCCATGCCCGGTATCGCAGCCCGATCTCCCAGTTACATAGCCCGTCAGCTGTATAGCTATCAGACAGGGGATCGAAATGGCGCAATGGCAGCTATGATGAAAGGTGTCGTCGCCAATATGACCAATGAAGATTTTGTGAATATCACCGCTTATCTGGCGACTCTGCCAGCACAGGCGGAAGAACCCACGTTTACAGAATAAAAAGATAAAAAAAGCCGGAGTGATAACTATCACTCCGGCTTTTTATTTTAGTTTTAATTTAAATCCTAGCCCAGATTTTTCTGAACAAAATCCCAGTTAATTACCTTCAGGAAAGTTTCTACATATTTACCACGGTCATTGCGGTAATCGATGTAGTAGGCATGTTCCCAAACATCACATACCAGTAGTGGGGTAAGATTATCTGCCAGTGGGTTTTCAGCATTTGAAGAGGGGACGATATCAAGCCCACCTGAGGCGTCCTTTACAAGCCATGCCCAACCGGAACCAAACTGCCCCGTCGCCACTTCGGCAAATTTTGAGTTAAACCCTTCCATGGATCCAAATTTTGCTGAGATAGCATCAGACAACTCCTGTGAGGGTTGTCCTGCATCAGGAGTCATACTGTCCCAGTAAAAGGTATGGTTCCAGATCTGTGCGGCATTATTGAAGACCTTACCGGACGGCTCTTCTTTCATTATTTCTTCCAGCGACATGGTTTCCATCTTGGTTCCTGAAATCATATCATTGAGCTTATTGACATAGGTCTGATGATGTTTGTTGTAATGAAATTGCAGGGTCTCAGATGAAATATGTGGTTCCAATGCGTAATGATCATATGGTAATGGTGGTAATGTAATTTGTGTCATATAGCTACTAATCCTTTATATTCTAGAAATAAAAAAAATTCTGTTTAAGCGCACATTTTAACAGAAAATTATAACCAATGTGAGACGAGACTTGCTGATAATGCCTCATGGCAAGTGATGTGAAATAATTATATTTAATACACTGATATGAAATTAACAGAAAAATAACCTATGGTATTCGATTATTACCACAGATTAGGCAAACGCCAGAAAGCCATCTATCGTAAAAGTGACAGTATTGAACGTATTGTCCTTAACCATACGGAAGAGGTCAGGTCTTCGATAATCCTCCTTGAGACTGCTCTTGCATCAGAAGACAGGACGCTGACTCAAAAAGCCTCTCATACATTGATCAATAATATTGTGGTTGATCTGAATGTTGTGACCCTTAAAACCCGCGTATTAACCGCAAGGCCATCTAATAATTGGGGGGAACTCCATGGACTGTATGAGCCAGTTGATGGCAAAACGAAAGCAAGGATAACGGTCTGGATGAGAACGGCGCAGCACAAAAAGGTTGTTGCGTTCCGGACTTATTTGCGGACCATACTTCATGAACTCTGTCATCACCTGGATTATGAAATGCTGGGCCTGGCAGATTCTTTTCATACAGAAGGTTTTTTCAAGCGGGAATCCAGCCTTTTCAAGCAACTGGTACCTGATTTAAAAGCAAAATAAAGTGTTTCATAAATGAAACCAGAATTAGTAATGGATTTTTATCCGCAAATGAATTAAAAAGTTAGGCGTAACGTAGTATGGGATCCATTCCCTGCATAACAACCAAGGGGGTTACAGGATGGAACAGCTATTTGGCGGTATCGAGCAGCTCATAGTAGCGGGTATTTTACTTGTACTTATTATCTCTATCCTCAAGTCGGGGATAAAATTCGTTCCACAAAACCGTGCCTATATTGTTGAGCGCTTCGGGAAATATCATTCCACTAAGGAAGCAGGACTGAATTTTATCATCCCATTCATTGACCGTATTGCAGCCAACCGATCATTAAAGGAACAGGCTGTCGATATCCCCAGCCAGGGTGGTATTACCAAGGATAATATTTCTTTGACCGTGGATGGTGTGTTGTATTTCAGGGTGCTCGACCCCTATAAGGCTACCTATGGGGTAGACAACTATATCTTTGCAGTTACCCAGCTTGCCCAGACCACCATGCGTTCGGAACTGGGCAAGATGGAACTGGATAAGACCTTCGAGGAACGCGACCAGTTGAATGCCAATATTGTTCTGTCCATAAATGATGCCTCGGCCCCCTGGGGGATTCAGGTCATGAGATACGAGATCAAGGATATCGTGCCGCCATCATCTATCATGGATGCCATGGAGGCGCAGATGAAAGCAGAGCGTGTCAAACGTGCACAGATTTTGGAATCGGAAGGTGATCGACAGGCAGCCATTAACCGCGCCGAGGGTGAGAAACAATCCGTAGTCCTAGCGGCAGAGGCGGACAAGTCCGAACAGATACTGCGAGCGGAGGGTGAGGCCCAAGCCATAGTCGCTGTGGCCGATGCCCAGGCTGAGGCGCTACGCAAGGTAGGTGCTGCTGCCAATACCGATGATGGCCAGAAAGCAGTGCAACTGGACCTTGCCAGTAAGGCCATTGAGGCAAAACAGGCCATTGCCAAAGAATCCTCAGTTGTATTGCTGCCGGATAACAACACCGAGGCAGCCAGCATTGTCGCCGAGGCGATGACCATCGTCAATAAACTCAACAAGGAGAAGACCGATGGAATGGCTCGCGAATAACCTTGCGTATCTATTGATCTTTGCAGGTCTGGCCCTGTTGGCCATTGAGGTGGCGGTATTGGGCTTTTCAGTCATGATTTTATTTTTCTTTGGCCTGGGCTTTCTTGTTACCGGTATTTTAATCTTTATTGGCCTGTTCCCTTCGACCATGGTGAGTGCCCTTACTGGGGTAGCTATACTATCTTTGCTCAGTGCCGTAGCGTTGTGGAAGCCGTTGAAAAAAATGCAGGATGCAGTCATCAAGACCGACGTTAAGGGTGACCTCATTGGTTATAGCTTTGTCCTTGATACGGATATCTCACCACAGCAGCCAGGGGTGCACAAATATTCTGGTATAGAGTGGAAGGTCAAGAGTGAGTCATCCATCAGTGCAGGCATCGAAGTGGAAGTTGTACGCACCGATGTGGGTGAATTTAAAGTTGCTGCCAAGGTTTAATTAGTTGATTCAATATTCACAATGTCCGTGAGTAATGAATCGGGGTATCAGTCTAGGCTGGAATTATCTTTATTCCTGTTACGTCTCGGTGTGTTTGTGGTCATGTTGGCATGGACTGTTGATAAGATTGTTAACCCCCTGCATGCTATTGAAATTTTTCAAAACTTTTATTTCATCCAGGGTATCTCTGAGGGGGGGATGATAACGCTAGGCGTTATTGAACTGGTTTTTATCCTGGTTTTTTTAGCCGGACTATGGAAACCATATACCTATGGTTTGATAATCTTGCTACACACTATCTCCGCCATTGCACCCTGGGAAAAATATACGGTCGAGCTTGGCGCGACTTACAGTATGTTGTATTACGCTGACTGGTCCATGCTGGCAGCGTGCATTACCTTGTATGTATTACGTGACCTAGACGTTAAATTTATATTGGGTCAAAAGTAAAAGAAATCTGGCGATATAAACCATTTATGAACACCAGTGTAATATCACAAAATCAAGAACGTATTGAAACGTGTCTGTTTCTATTGCGTCTTGGCGTATTTATCGTCATGTTTGTGTGGACCATGGGTAAATTTTTCGACCCGGTGCATGTTGTCAGGTATTTTAATCGTTTTTTCCTGATCGGCGGACTGGTAAAGCCTGTTGTATATCTTCTTGGTGCAATTGAACTAGTGATTATATTGGCCTTCCTTGGGGGATTGTGGAAGCGGTATACATACGGCATTGTTTTATTCCTGCATTCAGTCTCAACGTTTATGACCTGGAAAAAATATACCATTGATATTCATTTATTGTTCTTCACTGCCTGGCCCATGTTAGCGGCCTGTATCACACTGTATTTACTTAGAAACCTTGACGTGAAGTATACCGTCGGCCATTTATTTAAGAAATAATCCTCATAATTATTTCTTTTGAGTTGCCCTGATGAATAATTGGTTTGTCTATATTGTGAGATGTTCCAATGACAGCCTCTATACAGGCATCACAACCGATATTGATCGACGTATCGAGCAACATAATTCAGGGAAGGGCGCTGCTTATACCCGATCACACAGACCAGTAAGGCTTACATATTCGGAAACTGTTGAAAATAGATCTTCAGCTGCCAAAAGGGAGAGTGAACTTAAAAAATTAAGTAAGCAGGATAAAGAATTAATAGTTAACAAAGCATAACCGAATCAAATAATAGTATTGATTTGGGTAATTAACGCAGGTAGTACTTGATATGAAAATTAGAGTGGCAACCCCATCTGTCCTGAGGCATCTGTCTCCAGTTTTTTCCTTTCTTCCAGCCCGGAAAGGATATCTTTGGCCTGAGCATTGCCATATTCCTCGGTTGCCTTTTGTGCCCACTGTGCAGCCTGTTCCGTCCTGCCCAGTTTTTCATTTGCCACAGCAACGTTATAAGCCAACTGGCCAGCTTCATTCTTTGAAGCCCCACTGATTCCTGCCTCCCATATCTGGGCTGCCTGCAACCATTGTCCTGCTTCAGCCTGTTCTGCACCTTTTGCCAGTGCTGAATCTCCAGTTCCTGCATAATATTTTCTTGTTACCGGCAACGGTACGGGTGCGATACGCTTGGCATATTCCATCCCGGCAAGGTGTATAAGGTCTTGTACGGCCTGGTCAGCGGGGGGCAGGCCAGACGCCGCTGATGCCTCGTTATCAGCTGTCGATTCCCAGGTCTCCCTGTGCCTGTAGATATGTTCATCAAGTATGGTTTCATTGGATGGGTCGTAAATTCGAAAACCAAACACAACATTACCTATACCGGCTACTGTATAGTCATAGGGTGAATATCGGGTGAAAGTATCCTGAGGTTGGTCCATGAGGGAGCGTTCTTTCCGGCTGACCCGGGCATTTGAAACATTATAGGTGTAATCGTATACCTCAACGGCCACCAGAGCATCGGCGCCATATTTATTGCAGAGGGCATTAACGGTTTCCCAGGGAATCTCTTTAGGTAATGTCTTACTAATACTGTTTCCCGTCAAGGCCTCGCTTGCGACAACGGTTTGAAACCGGGTTGACCCACCTAGGTAACGCTGCAGGTGAAATATGACCGCGTCGGTAGGGGAACCACCAGGTCCTGAGTTTATCGGTTTTGACTGCACCAGCAGGGCTTCGTTGGAATCAAAAGGGTTACCCGTATATACCGTACGATCAACAATTACGAGGTTAGAGACACTATCCGGCAAGGCGATCTCCGCCAGGTTCATGACATCGACTTCTACTGTTTTCATGTTCATGGTACTTGGGCAGCCAGTTATCAGGGTTGCTGCCATGAGTAACAATGCAAGACTGGGTAATTTTGCTTTCATGCTGATATCCAATTAACGTTTTTGTTCTATTAATATTAGCAAGAGATCGAAGACAGTTACTATTTATTATGAAAAAAACATGTTTTTCATGGTGAAAAGGTATTAAAAGCAGATAGTTATATTACTGTACATGCAGCTTATTTTTTAATGTTCCTCGAACCATTATGAATGATGCGAAAATCCTGTTCTGAATATAATCTGAAATTAACATATCCAGGTTTCAAGCAGGGCACTGACAACATAAAAAGAAATATATCCCGGGGCGACAGGTATTATGTATCTTTTTCACCCGGGCATATGACTGAGGCATTAATGGAGGCAGAACAGAGTGGTGTTGCCCTTGTCCTTGGTCACCGGAGTGGGCAGGGGGCGGATTCACATAGGCCCTGAATATCCTTCTGCCGATAACCTGTCGCCACAAAAGGCACGTAGATTACTTATGCTTGCACTGCTAAATAGTAAGACCCGTGAGGACCTGGATGAGATCTTTTTGACATACTTGATCCGTTGGGTTCTGGCCCTTGTCTAAATGAAAATGCAGGCATTTGACCCCTGGTATTTACTGGATGCCGGGTTATACCCGGCATGACGTTGTTATCTTTGTCATTCCAAAAACCGCGAAGCGGTATCAGGAATCCATTTTCCCGCTATGTTAAAAAAACATCTTCAGGAGAAACTGTAAATATTAAATGTCTCTAATCCCATATAACGACAGTATATACGATTGATACATTATACGTTCGACTGGACACTTCTCCCTAATCTCCTGGGTGGCCTGAGGTTTGACATCCTTCCACCAGGTCTGTGTCTGGGCTTGCTAGCGGCAGGTTTATTCGGATCGGTTTCCGGTAATGGGAGAATGGGTTCAAACCCTTTTATAGTTTCTCGTTCAATCGTACGAGCAATGAGTTTTTCAATGTTTTTGAGTTGAGTGATCTCCTCAAGACAGACCAGAGAAATGGCCGTGCCAGATGAGCCTGCCCGTCCGGTACGGCCGATCCGGTGTACGTAATCTTCTGGTGACTCAGGTAAGTCATAATTCACCACGTGAGGTAGCTGGCTGATATCAAGACCGCGTGATGCCAGGTCAGTTGCGACCAGCACCTGGATTTTATTATTCTTGAAATCGGCCAATGCCTGGGTACGCTTGGCCTGACTCTTGTTGCCATGGATCGCAATAGCTTTAATATTGTCACGGGTGAGCCGCTTAACTAGTTTATCGGCACCATGTTTGGTCCGGCTAAATACCAGTACCTGGTACCAGTTACCGGAAAGTACCAGATGACTGAGTAGCTCTGCCTTACGTGGTTTATCCACGGGATGTAGTTTTTGTGAAATCAATTCAACAGTTGAGTTGCGAGGTGATACATCGATTTCTACCGGATTTCTCAAGATAGTTTTAGCAAGTCTTCTTATATCACTGGCGAAGGTTGCGGAGAATAACAGGTTTTGCCTTTTATCAGGCAGCATGCTGATGATTTTCCTGATGTCTTTGATAAAACCCATGTCCAGCATACGGTCGGCTTCATCTAATACCAGAAATTCAATATCGTCAAACCGAACAGCCTTCTGATTGTGAAGGTCAAGAAGGCGTCCTGGAGTTGCCACAAGGATATCAACACCCTTGGCAAGTTTCTGGATTTGCGGATTGATATTCACGCCACCAAACACAACAGCAGAGCTCATTTTCAGGTACTTACCGTAAGTTTCTATACTGTCCTGGATTTGTGCGGCGAGCTCCCGGGTTGGTGTCAAAACCAGTGCCCGTGCATGTTTTTTTCTGGCACCTTGTTTTTCTGAAAGTAGCTGCAGAATGGGTAAAGTAAAACCGGCGGTTTTACCTGTGCCAGTTTGGGCAGCTGCCATCAGGTCAGCCCCATTGAGTACAGCGGGGATGGCTTTTTCCTGAATAGGTGTTGGAGTGGTGTAACCAGTGGTTTTCACCGCCCGTAATATGGGTTCGGATAATCCGAGTGTTTCAAATGTCATAACAATTCCTAAATATACATATATCCATGACGACGAATGCATTGTATGCATATGCCGCACGGCGATTAATTTTGGCTAAGTAGTTTGGTTCAGGGGATGCAGTATTTTATTAGCAGTCCATCAGGAACCAGAGTGTAGCTTTGCCAGTTCTTGCGTCTTGCAATAATTGGCTCTCGGTGAGGAGGGACAGTCAATCTCGGTTGGTCGTTACTGTTGAATCTGTAACGTTACTGAGAAAACTAACAACTAATGTAGACGCGCCGGGACATTTTTGTCCTCAGCTAGATTGCACCGTAACACATAAATATGTAATTAACCATGATTATTTCATTTTGGATATCCAGGGTAGCGCCTCATTTAAATAGGTTAATAATGTTGTATATGCTCTAATGATAAAAGATTCCAGAGACACTGGAGTTACCTTATCAAAAGGAGATATCCATGTCTTTACAGTTACATATGAAAATTCATGGTGTTATGGGAGAAGCAAGTAGTTTCAAATTTAAAGGATGGTGCGAAATTATTTCCTGGAACTGGGGGATGACAAGTAATCGCAAGACCAGCAAGCCAGTCGATAGCGAAAAGACCATGATGAATGAGCTGACGGTTATCAAACCAATCGGTATCGATAGTACACAAATCCGAAACCTATATGCGTTGGGTGAAGTGATTTCCAGTGTAAATTTAACTATTGCGCCTGTTGTTGGTAAACGTGAACCTCAATCAAATTATGTCAACATCATTATGGAAGACGTTATTATTAAGTCAGTGGTTACCGGTGGCACTGTGGAAGATGAATTTTTTAAAGAACATCTAACATTTGTTTTTGACCGGGTTACCTTTGAATGTAACAGACCGTTTGTCTCTAAAGGAGATGAACAAGTTGATGAGACTTCGCCGGATAATGACTTTAGGTGGGACGTGCTGGCCAATAAAAAATGGGCAATGTAATTGTTAGCCTGCTAGTTAAAGTCCCGGTAAGACCTTAAAAGAGGGCGGGTTAGATAACCAACCCGCCTTGCTCGTTTTATTCGATTTCTGAAATCAGATCAGGATTAATGACCAGGTTTCTCACCCCATGGGCATGATCCTCATTGAAAGTATTTCCATTACACCATTCGCCAACAGTATTAATATCTACCTTCGCAACATCAGGGCGTACGCTCCATGTGACCTGAAAAGGTGAGCCATCTTCATTATATCCCGGTCCAGTGGTGGAGCCAGCGTATTGCACGGGTGTCCCAGTATTGTTCGGAATATTAATGGCCTGATGTAGTCCATTATTAACCCGGTGCGAAGCAAGCTCGGAAAAATTTCCGGCATTGGTGTCATTCACCAGGACATAAACCTGGGCTTCTACGCGTAATTGGGGGTTTTTGATGGACTCGCTCAGACAGGCACCGAGTGTGGGGCCCGGTTCAATCTGTGCAGTCGAATAAACGTAATGAACTTCAATGGTGTCGCCTGGAAACAAGCTGCCATGATCACTTGGGCAGATTTCATTATTGACCGGCCTGGTTTCCAGTGCACTTAATGTCCCTGAATACTTATATCCGGTTTGAAATCCATGTCCATCCCCATTACCTGCATATTCAGTAAATTCTCCACCTTTATGTTCGGCATTTTTATGAAAATGTATATTACATAAGTTCATTGCCGTTGAAGGTGGTGCACTGGAAAACAGCCGTAAATTATTTCCAGCCCTTTGATCAATATCCCTTGGCGATTGGGGACCAAATCCTTTCCCATTTGTGTTTTCTGCCAAAGCCTGGCGTTGCTGTGAGATGACATCATCGCTAACAGCATGATGGTCATGTGTATCCGTTCCCTATGATTGAACAGTGTTTGATGATAAAACAGTCAATGCAAGTACAGAAAAAATGTAGTGTTTCATTTTTACCCTCATAGTTATTGTTTGTTGATATTTACATTACATTAGTGATTGATAAAAGGGGAGGAGTGAAGTTCCATATTTTATAGGTTTAAGTATGGAAAATATCTGACATTATTTACGTATTTAATTTTTAAAATATGAAATCAATTCGCATAGTGAGAAATACAGTTTGTATGTGTTTTAGGCTTCAGTAATATGCGTAGATGGAAACCAGGGGTATTGCATTGCTGAAAACAAGATTACCACGATATAGACAACCAATATTGATTTGGATATTTTTGCTTTGCCTGCAGTTTTGTGGATTGCAAACGTTTGCATCTGAACATGTAATAGATTCAGGTTCTGGAACTGTTGAATATCCTGCCTCATTCTTTGGTCGTTACCAACCTAATACCGCCCTGGATATGGTCAGGCAAATACCAGGGTTTGAGCTGGATGATGGAGATGGTACCCGTGGGATGGCGTCATCCGGAGGAAACCTGCTAATCAATAGCAGGCGGCCCAGTGCCAAACAGGACCTGCCATCAGCCGTCCTGACCCGGATCCCTGCCAGCCAGGTGGAACGGATAGAACTCATACGCGGGCAGGCTCAGGGAATTGATTTCCAGGGCCAATCGGTACTCGCCAATGTCTATTTACGTACCGATATTCCTGCTACGGTCCGTTGGGAACTATGGGGACAACATAACAAGAGTGCGCCTTTTAAGGTGGGCGGAAATGTCTCCATGTCTGACCGGTGGGGAAATTTTGATATTAATGTTGGTCTGGATGCAGAGCGGGACACCAGCGGGTGGAAGGGGACGGAAAGTGAATTTGATAGAAATGGAGTGCTACTGGAATCTGGTCCTCATAACAGTACGGAGAAAGGTATCAGGCTAAACAGCCTGTCGTTCATTGCCTCTACATGGATGGGTGAAAACTTTGTTCGATTCAATTCCAGGTTGACGGTTAATGATACCAGTTATTTCAGGCCTAATGGCAGGGTTGCCATTGCGCCAGGTGGTACTACCTCTGATGAAATCATAAACCTGGATACCCAGAACTTCGAGTATGAACTGGGTGCCGATATTGAGCGGGCCATTACAGGTGAGCTGACAGGTAAACTCATCCTCCTGTATAACAATGATGATTCCGATTCCCTGTCCACCCAGGATGTGACGGATGATAATGCTGTGCAGATATTATTTCGTGAGGCGGATACTCAAACCAGGAGCCAGGAACAGATCACAAGATTGGAATTTGACTGGAACAGGTTTGATAGTCATGCCATCCAGTTTAATGCAGAACGGGCCTACAACGTTCTTGACCGTGATTTAATGCAAACCGATGACCGGGGTTCAGGTCCACAATTAATCGATGTACCTGGTGCCAATGCAAGGGTTAAGGAAGTCCGTTATGATCTTCTGCTGCAAGACACATGGTCGGCCGGGATAGTGGATCTGGACTTTGGGTTGGGAGCCGAGACTTCCAAACTCTCCCAGACGGGTGATTCTGATCTATCCAGGGACTTTTTCTTTATCAAGCCTTTCGTCGTCATGACCTATTCGCATATTAACCAAAGTCAGTCGCGCCTTCGGGTTGCCCGCGAGGTGGCTCAGCTGGATCTGGAAGACTTTGTCAGTGCCACTGTATTTGAGGACGATGACTTTGCCCTGGGAAATCCCAATATCCGGCCCGAATACACATGGGTAGCTGAGATCAGTCATGAACAACGCTTCAGCAGGGAAACGGTGCTCACCGTGACTGCCTTTCATCATTGGATATCCGATGTCCTGGATCTCCTGCCTTTATCGCCAGATTTTGAAGCACCAGGAAATATCGGTGATGGCAGACGTTGGGGAATCATAACTGAAGGGACTTTGCCTCTCGAGGTACTTGGTCTTCATGGGGCAAAGCTGGATATCAAATTTATCTTGCAGGATTCGGTAGTAACCGATCCGGTCACAGGTGATCGGCGCCGTCTTTCTGGTGATGGAGGAGGTGCACCTTATCGCACGCTGGAAGTACTAAATAATAATATGGGCTGGCGTTACCGTGTAGATTACCGTCAGGACTTTGAAACCGCCAGGGTGGCCTGGGGACTGACCTATGCCGACCGTGGCGACAGACCCCTTTATAAGGTAAACGAATTGGATGTACATAGTGAAGGACCTGCCGGAACATTTTTTATCGAGACCACCCGTTGGTTTGGGGTGAAGATAAATCTTCTCTGGGACAACATTTTTAACTTCAAGCGTCATCGCGAACGTACCCGTTTTGTTGGTGAGCGCAGCCTGTCACCGGTGGATTCTGTCATCGTCCGTGACCGTCAGCACGATCGTTACAGGATAGGCCTACACGTGAGCGGGACGTTTTAACCTTTCTTGTAGAGATTAACCTGCCAGTTTTATAGAAAAATCTTATGTTGTGATAAGTTGCACACAGGCAACCGGTTGTATTCGTTTTTATCTTAATTATTATTAACCTAACTTATATTCTAATTTTCATATTCAAGTCTGTGTGGAGAATAAGTTATGAAAAAAATTGCTGTTCTTACATTACATGGCATGGGTAAAACAGAACGTAATTATTCCAAGGTGCTTCATGAATCATCAGCGCAAAGGGTTGGTGAGGTTGCCTGGAATGAAAGTGTGCATTTTCATCCCATCTATTACCAGGACATACTGCAGGGAAATCAGAATGCCGTATGGGCGAGAAGTAAATCACAGGTAGACTGGAAAAAATTACGACAATTTTTTCTGTTCAGTTTTTCAGACGCCACCAGCCTGGAATCCAATAAGGCAGGAATTAAAAGTGCATACTACCTTACACAAAAAGTAATACTGGATGCATTGATAGATGCCTATCATGAAATGGGAAAGGCCGGCCCGCTGGAGATCATCGCACACTCCCTGGGATGCCAGGTAATTTCTAACTATCTTTGGGATGCATCTCGACCCAAAGGGGCCAGCGCAGGTATTTGGTCACAGGATTCTGTTCATAAGCCTGATGATCCTGATTTGAATCGTTTTGCCAGGGGGAAATCACTAAACCGGTTGTTTACTACAGGATGTAATATCCCGATATTTGTCGCAGGGCAACGGGACATTAAACCCATACCAAAACTAAATAAGGTCTTCCAGTGGCATAATTATTACGATGAAGATGATGTATTGGGTTAGCCGTTGAAACCATTGAGTCCCAGATATCGTCAACTTGTTAATGACCATGAGATCAATGCCGGAGGCGGATTGTTTGGAGGAGTAATGAAAAGCTGGAACCCATTAAGCCATGGTGAATACTGGGACGACGGAGAGGTACTGGGACCAGTGAGTAGTTTTATCAGGTCGAAAATCTAGTTATAGAATTCCAGGGTTTAATTTCCAGATTGAATAATTCAGAATTGCTGCGAAACTGACCCAGAACAGGTAAGGAACCATCAACAGGGCTGCCAGGATCGATATCTTCCAGAATAGAAAAATGATAAATACCAGACAGATCCAGAGAATGGTGATATCAATCAATGCCCACATCCCGCTGTGCAGGTTGAAAAACAACCAGCTCCATAATGCATTAAAAACCATTTGCAACAAATAAATTGAAAGCGCTAATTGGGCACCGTCATATCCTTGCGGTCGCCAAACCAGCCACGCAGAAAATGCCATCATGATAAAGAGCAGGGTCCATACGGGTCCAAACAGCCAGCCTGGAGGCGCCCATGATGGTTTTGTGAGTTCGCCGTAAAACTCACCTGCATTCACAGACGCCACTGCACCCAGTCCCGCAACCACGAAGCTGATAAACAGGGAAAATAATAAACCGCTGATTTGAGATGATATGCTCATGGATAGTGAATATATGTGTATATAGCAGGTTTTGAAACCATTATTTTGAATATATATTTTTCTTCACATAAATTTCATCAATACTAATTTAGTATGATCATTATCATGAAAAATTTAAAGAAGATAATATTTTTATTATCAGTATTTTCTGCAGGTGCTTTGCAATCTGCTGAGATACAGGTCCAGCTTTTTAATTCCCCTGCTGAGGGATCACTGGTATTCCAGGTCTATGATTCAGCTGATACCTTTGGGGACTTTCGCTCTCCTGCGCAAGAAGTAAAATTCACCGTAACTGATGAAGGTAAGTATATCATTGCTGATGTAAATGAAGGTACCATTGCATTGGTGGTTTATCATGATGAAAATAATAATGGAAAGCTGGATCGGAATTTCATTGGTATCCCCAGAGAGCCACTA
Organism: Gammaproteobacteria bacterium; assembly: GCA_030835405.1. GTDB lineage: Bacteria > Pseudomonadota > Gammaproteobacteria > Eutrophobiales > Eutrophobiaceae > Eutrophobius. Next base: position 14,795 of record JAURPG010000095.1, read on the forward strand.
GCCATATCTAATAACTACCGTCCGAAAGGGCCACCCAATTTTGGTCCCGCCAGCATTAGTCTGGGTGCCATGGATAGTTTGAAACTTGACATGGAGATGTTTCAAATCCTCGGTAAACGCGGCCAGATAGGTCTGGGTATCGGCGTAATTGGCAAGACTACCCCTTATGTTAATTCTAAACAGTCCGCCTACCAGATAATCCCTGCCATTAGCTATCTGGGAGAGCGACTGCAGATCTTTGGTCCAAATCTCCAGCTGGGGATATGGGGCTCGGGAGATTTTCGATTAGCTTTATCCGCTACTTACAGGATTGCAAGTTACGATGAAGCTGACAGCGATTTCCTGGAAGGACTAGGTGATCGTAAGAGTACTTTTATGCTTGGGCCTTCCCTGGTCTATGAATGGCAAAACGGAGTAGAGGTACAAGCTACTTATCGCCATGATGTATTGGATAAGATTGGCGGTGGTCTCGCCGAGATTGGAATTTCAAGGGGATTTCAACTGGGTGGAGTTCGTGTGAATCCAGAATTATCCCTCACGTGGTTGAGAAAAAAAATAAGCAATCATGAGTTTGGTGTTCCGGAATCTGCGGCAACGCTTGAAAGACCCGCGTATGCTACAGGGGGAGTCATAATCCCCGGTGCCGGTATTAGTTCATTTATCGAGTTATCAGAAAAATGGCAGTTAATTCTCAATGTAAAAGGTGAACTCCTTCCGGATGAAATTACAGCTAGTCCTATCGTAAGTGATGATCTGATCTTTAGCGGAAATGCCATTCTAGCCTACGTCTTCCTGTAGTTAGCTGATTTATGGCTACAATTCAAGTTTGGTTTTTTCTATCGTATTCAGTAATATCAAATTGAAGATATCTTGTATTTGATTTTTAGTATTACAAGTTACTTCAATGAGATATTTACAGGAGATTAGAATGCCATTAAATCTGCAATATTATCTACCTCGCGTATTGCTATTATATTGTTTTATCTCATCTGTGAGTTCAGCCCCATCGGTTTACCCAACTGGTACAACTATTTATGACCCTGATAAGGCCTGGAATGGCTATACAATATTTCGCCTTCCCGATAATGAGGGTGATGTCCTAATCGATATGAATGGTGGTGAGGTACGGCGATGGCCGCAGACAGCGGGATACCCTGCACGAATTTTTCCCGGTGGATATATTATGGGTTCTACAGGTGATCTTACTCCGCACCAGGATCTTATTGCCCTGATACAGTGGGATTGGGAAGGCAATGAGGTTTGGCGGTTTGATCGTCTGGAACATGTGGAAAACAAAGCGGGTGAGATAATCTGGGCGGCGAGGCAACACCATGACTGGCAGCGCGAAGGTAACCCGGTTGGGTATTATACTCCTGGCATGGATCCGCTGGTGGAAGGCGGTAAGACACTGGTACTGGCACATAAAAAACTCATGGCGCCGCATATCACTGATAAACGTATTGAAGATGATTACATTGTCGAGGTGTCCTGGGAAGGTGAGGTGATCTGGTCATGGCTGGCCAGTGATCATTTTGACGAATTTGGGTTTGATGATGTATCAAAGGCTGCGATCCGCAAGGCTGTTAAATACAATGCAGACACCGGTGCATTTGACTGGTTACATGTTAATTCTGCTTCTTATGTGGGGCCTAATAAGTGGTATGACGGGGGCGATGAGCGATTTCACCCTGACAATGTTATCATCAGTGGCCGAGAAGCGAACCTCATTGCTATCATAAATCGTAATGGTAATGTGGTCTGGCAAATGGGACCTGATTTTCGGTCTGATGACAGGCATATGGCCATTGGTCAGATCATCGGCCAGCACCATCCGCATATCATACCCAAAGGTTTACCTGGAGAAGGTAACATGATGCTTTTTGATAATGGTGGCTCAGCGGGGTATGGACCAGCGAATCCATTGGCACCGGATGGCGTCAGCACTCTAACCCGATTTACCTCCAGAGTGATTGAATTTAATCCGCAAACGTATGAGATGGTCTGGGAGTATTCTCCTCCCGGCAGGGCAAATTACCAGTTCTTCAGCCGAAATGTCAGCTCTGCGCAGCGATTGCCCAATGGAAATACATTAATAACTGAAGGGGCAGAGGGTCGACTGTTTGAAGTTACTACTGATAACGAGATTGTATGGGAATACATGATGCCATACTTCGAGGGAGACGAATTTCCTGTGGCGCGGACCTACCGGGCATACCGGGTTCCCTATAAATGGATACCGCAGTTGCAGGAACCTGAAGAGCGGGCGGTGGTGCCCCCGCAGATACAGAATTTTCGAATAGCACCTAGATAATCCATCAAGGAGCCTGCTTAGCAGATGATTTATACTACTGGATTCCCGCCCCGGGCCAAACTATTGGCAAATACGAACAGGCTGAAAATTATTATCTGTCGGTAAATTCAGTTTCCAAATGTTCGGTAAAAATCCTTTGATAGTATTTTATCTTTTCCACATAGCCAGCCTGATCTACAAATCGCTCAGGGTTGTATCCATCACCGGGTTTATATTTATCATGAAAATCAAAGTGACCGGCGTGGGCAGAGACATAGATATCAGGTGATAATTCCAGTTGTGAGGTAAATGTACTTCTGAAGTCTTCAGTGATGTCTTCATATCCTGGCATTCCGGATACGGTTACGCCAGAATTGATGGTGCCCATGTTGACGATGAGTACGGAGTAGTCCTTGTTATCCACAGAAGTGGTAAAGGAATAGCTGGTTGATCCTTTTGTGTGTCCTGGATGGTGATGAACATTTAGTTTGAAATTGCCCAGTTCGATCACGTCACCATCATTAATAATCTCATCTACCTGAACGGTCTCAAAGGTGGATTCTCTACCATCGGGAAATTTATAATCCGAGGCGCCACCGTCTTCAAGTACAGGGGCATCATCTTTCTGGGCCAGCATACATGCCCCGGTGATTCTTTTGATTTCCGCCAGGCCGCCTACATGGTCCCAGTGTGCCTGGGTGGTAAGAAGTATTTTTATGTCGTTAATGTTTAATCCCAGACTAAGAATACTGTTTTTAATTAATTGAACTGATCCATGGGGCCCGGTGTTAATTAATATGTGTCCTTCGTCAGTGGTAATTAAAAACTGCCCCAGTTCATATGAGCCAACAAAATACAGGTTGTTGACAATTTGAACAGATGGGAAGGGTCTTAACCAACCCTCATTGGTTATCTCCGGGAAATCAGTATTATTCTGGGATAAACCTGATTGGGAAAATAAAACGCAATATATCGTGATGATTAAAAGAGGAAGTAAACGAAAAAAAGCTGATTTTAAGATAGATAACATCTGCGTATCCATGTTTAACCCTCTATATTTTGATGTTATTACCTGAATAATGAGTAATGAAATAAAATCAGGTTATTAATCATGTGCAAAAAAACGTCAACCCGTGTTGTCATCAAACCGTTACAAAATTACTGCTATACTGGAATTAAAACTTACCTGCTTTATTTGATGTATCTTAATTGTAGTTAATACGAATACTAGAAATATGACATGCTACTTTCACAATCGATTGAACCATCATTTGCTTAAGGTATACGTATTAATAATCTATATAATCACGCTGCTGGTTGCCTGTGGCGATGGTGGAAGCAGTGGCTCAGCAAACAGGAACTCTTTTAGTGGTAATAATCTTAATACTACCAATATCCCCTCTGAAGCTGATCCCGATGTATGGGTGGAAGGTGTTTTCCTGCCCGCAAGTAACTTCAGAAACATGTGTGCCAGTCCTGTTCCAGGCACGAGTGATAATCCGGGGACATTTATAGACGAAAATAACTTTCTACGTTCCCACAGTAATAATACCTATCTTTGGTTTGATGAAGTTATTGATCGGGATCCCGCACTGCATTCCACACCTGATTATTTTGATTTTCTCAAAACTGATGCATTAACACCATCAGGAAATTTTAAAGATAATTTTCATTTTTCAATTCCTACTAATGAATGGATAGCACAGTCACAATCTGGTATCTCTTCTGGTTATGGTATGGAGGTCGCTTTGCTTAGTTCGTCGCCACCCAGGCGGGCAGTGGTGGCCTTTACAGAACCTGGTACTCCTGCCACATCGGGTGATGCAAATCTTGCCCGTGGCGCGGAAATCCTGACAATTGACGGCGTGGACGTTGTATTTGGATCGAATATTGAAGCATTGAATGCAGGCTTGTTTCCTGATAGCAATGGGGAGCTCCATTCATTTACGGTAAGGGATTTAGATGGGAGCGTCAGGTCATTTATCATGACGTCCGCAGTTATTACTTCCACGCCCGTACAAAATGTCACTACTATCGATACTGCCAGTGGGAAAGTGGGGTATTTTTTATTCAATGATCATATTGCCACAGCCGAAGGCGGATTAATTAATGCGATCAATCAATTGCTGGCTGCAGGGATTGATGAGCTTGTGCTGGATATCCGCTATAACGGTGGAGGCTTCCTGGATCTTGCCAGTGAACTGTCCTACATGATTGCCGGTGCTGGCCGGACCTCCGGTAAAATTTTTGAAGAGATTAAGTTTAATGATAAACACCCTGTCTTTAATCCCATCACCGGAGAATTACTTGAACCTGTTCCGTTTCACAGCCGTAGCCTGGGGTTTGATGCTACGGTACCCACAGGGACATTTCTACCCAGCATGAATCTTGGTCGTGTTTATATACTGACCGGAGACGATACCTGTTCGGCAAGTGAGTCGATTATGAATAGTCTTCGTGGCGTGGATGTGGAGGTGATCCAGATTGGTTCCACCACTTGTGGTAAGCCCTATGGTTTTTTCCCTGCCAGCAACTGTGGAACAACATACTTTACTATTCAATTTCAGGGAATCAATGACAAAGGTTTCGGTGATTATCCAGATGGGTTTTCTCCGGTCAATACCGTGAGTAATGCCGGCGTATTGTTGCCGGGTTGCTCTGTGGGGGATGACTTCACGGCAGCTTTAGGTGATCCTGGAGAAGCCAGACTGGCTGCAGCAATTACTCATATGAACACCGGGACTTGCCCTATCCCCAGTGGATTTTTTGGTCCAAAATTACTGACATCAGGTTCTTTACCAGCTGACAATACCCTGATTAACAGGACTCTTTGGCAGCAAAACCGGATAATATGGGAAAGTCGATGAAACAATTTATTTATATTATTCTGGTTATGATGATGATTGTGGCCTGCCGTGATGCAGATTTAGAACAATCATCGACGGCCCTGTTGATTAATCCGGATGTGGAGTCACATGATGAAGTTCAAAGAACAATCTCTGCGGCATTGAATGGTGTAGAAGTTTTACTTGCCGATGATGTCTTTACAAAAAATAGTGTGTTGGTGGTAGAACGTAATGTGCTAAATAGCATCGATCGACCACCGGAAATGGGCCGGGATCTGGGTAGGCCCAGCCGTTTTCAACTCATTACCAATGGAACTGATTGCGTCATCGTCGATGAGCAAAGTGGCGTTCACTGGCCATTAGCCAACGTACAGTGTGCTCAAGAGTAATACCCGAGGAACATTATTGTAATAGGTCGGCAATAGCATCTATTCCTGCCTGGGCACAAATCGCATCAGAACCTCTGCCACCACCTGCAACCCCAATACCACCGATGACTTCTTCACCAACGTGTATAGGTAAGCCGCCTTGTTGCCCGGCAGTATCGGGCAGCATTAACTGTAATTGCGGTCCCATATCACCATTATCAATACGTTCTCTGAAAACTGCAGAAGGTCGATCGAAGGACATTGCGGTATAGGCCTTGCGGTAACTTAGAACAAATGTGTGTACACCTGTGTCATCACCTCGATAACCCACCAGGGTATTACCCGCATGATCTACGATATGCACAGAGACATCATAGCCAAGTTCATTACAATGGGTTTGTGCAGCTTCTGCCATGTGCTTGGCAGTTTCCAGAGGAAGGACATGACGTACGGGCAATTGTGCGATTGCAGCTGTTGTTATAAACATTGTGATAACGAATGGAGTCAAATGCCGATTCATTCTCATTCCTGATAATTTGTTATTGCTTATACGGTCACTATAACATTTATTGCATCAGTAAATATTTTGAAATCATTAAAAAGATTAATTCAATGGTTGCACTACCTGCCAGTGCCCATCCGGTTGACGGCAAGCCGTGCCGAAGGCCTGTTCAGTACGTTTACCTATGGAAATGGTCTGGTAGAATTCCCGGCAGTATCTACCGGACTCTGAATATCCATCTCTTGTTGCGGTTGTACTTCCATAATGATTCTACTCAGGATTATTCCAGTTAATCTGCTGACCGATTGGGGCAGAACGGGCTGTAATATTGACGTTTCTGGCACGTATACGGTCTACGTCATCAAGGTAGCGGCCAATTTCACTGACCACCAGGGCCCCAATAAATACCCCTGTCGCTGTGGCGATAAGGTGATCGGAACTGTTATGCCTGTAATTAGTATATCTACGGTCATATGGCCAGTCATAATAGTTTCGACGATAAGAAAGCGGGTAACGATAACCAAAACCAATATAACTCCCACGATAACGGGCAGGGTAACCATAGTTGATACCTATGTTTACACGATTACGATTATGCTTACGGTTATTATTTCTATACTGGTATCGCGAACCCGAGTAACTGTGTTTGGATGTGCCTGTATAAGCTTACCGGTATTTATGATCAAAAGCGTAACCAGGAACACAAAGGGCCAATGAAGGTAATAATACAGTCGTTGTCAGCAGAAGCTTCTTTACGATAACAGTATTCATATGATCCTCCTGCAAGTTTTGGTTTTATACTATTAACGCTGAATTATTGTTTGAGTTGACACCTCACTGTTCTAACTCAATTTTGATTCTTTCCCATCCCATGACTGACATACAACTATTGACGTGTCTTGCACGGTACATCTGCATGGATCGCAATTCGTTTTGATATTCCCGGTAGGCTTCACGCATTTCACGGGGAGGTCGGCATTGCCATGGATTGGCCCGGCGGGTAACAGTACGGTACTCAATGTCACCATCTTCAGTGCGTATCGGGTAGGTTTCTCTTCGGGATGAGTAGGCCATGCATTCATAATAAAGTTCATCCGGGTTTTGTACTGGATAGGGATCGGGGTAAGTTTGACCAGCAACCTGCATACATTGACCCTTGTCAAGGACATACTGATCACGCATTTCATCTTCAGAGAAATCCGTATTTACCCATTTATATCCCGGCATACAGGCAGATAATGTGAGCAGGAACCCCGTAATTAATAATACCCTAAACATATGACGTTTGACTGGCTTGTTTTCTTAAAGTTTATATGAAATATCAGAGATTTTTGATACTGGAAAAACAACAGGTTTTAGGCGAGTATACTTTTAGAAAAACAGTAAAGATAGGGGGTCCATAATGTCAATCTACAGATGCGGTAGGATATGCATTGTTTTAATACTATTAAATATTGCTACAAATGTTGTGGCAGAGCCACCTCCTCCTGAGTTTATTCAATTTGAACCCAGTGCGACAAAGGGCGCTCTGTATCATCCAGATCCAGCGAAATTTCCCAACCCGCATATTGCACTCATCGCTATGCATCGCGACTCCAATTTTATGTCCCATATCATGACCAGGGAAATGCCCAGGCGCGGCTTTGTTGCATTGGGGATGAATACCCGTTGTGATAATAATGAAGCCATGTGTGCGCCATGGGACGATAACGCACTGGATGTGAAACAGGGTGTTGAACTGTTAAGGTCTCTACCCGGAATCACTCATGTAGTCCTGTTTGGCCATAGCGGTGGGGGTTCTGCCATGAGTTACTACCAGGCCGTCGCAGAAGCAGGCGCTGACTTTTGTCAGCAAGTTGAGAAGCTCTATAAATGTTCCGATGAGTTGAATAACCTGCCAGGTGCAGATGCCTTAATACTCTGGGATGCCCATCCCAGTAATGGCCTGGGTGTCATGCGCAGCTTAAATGCCGCCATCATTAATGATGAAGAGATCATTAAACATAATGCCCCGCCAGAGTTTGACCCTGCATTGGACCCGTTTGATCCCGCCCATGGATATGACCCTGAAGGGTCGCACTATACTGAGGAGTTCAAGCAACGTTTCTTTATTGGTCAGGCCGCACGTATGAACCGGTTAATCGACCTGGCATTGGAAAAGTTGCAGGCCATGGATAATGGGACCCACATCTATTCGGATAATGACGCCTTTATTGTGCCTGCCACTGCCGGCACCCGACTGGCCAATCACGATGCCAGTATTGACCGCACCACTTCCCGGCCGCAAAAACTTCTGAAGAATGACGGGACCATCGAAGACTGCTGTAAGGTAGAGAGTGTCAGACGGGTAGGTCAGACGCCACAGGTCAGCCGGAGTTTCGACGGTGCAGGTTTTTCCACTGTGAAGTCTTTTCTTAGTGTTAATGCTATGCGTGGCAGGCATTCCATGACAGATATTGACTGGTGTACCAGTAATAATTCCACACCGTGTAATGTGGAAGTTATCTCGGTCCCGCTCCTGGTGGTGGCTATGGGAGGACACTACTTTTTAAGGGATGGAGAGATCATCTTTGATGCAGCCAGCAGTCTGGACAAGGAATATATCATCGTTGAAGGGGCAACCCATGGCGGGACACCCTGCACACGCTGTGTATCCCGTGGACAAGCATATGATGGCCGTTATGATAATAGTGTGAAAAACAATTTTGATTTCGTCGCAAACTGGATTAACAAGAGGTTTTAAATGAAAAATATATTAAAACGCGCCATTACACTTTGGTTTTTAATAGGCTTTTCGTTTTCAGTAGAGGCGGTCGTTATACGCATTATCTCAGATACCCCTGTTATTATTGAATTCGATTCATTTGGTGACACCGGTGCTTATGAAAAAATTACCGGCATCATTGAAGGTGAAATTGATCCCAATGATCGAAGGCATCGTGACATTACCGATATTGAACTTGCACCTACAACTAATGGGATGGTTTTCTATCGTGCGCCCTTTTATATATTACGCCCAACTGATCCCAGGAAGGCCAATGGCAGGATTTTTTATGCTGTTGGCAACCGTGGTGCCAAACGGGCATTGCAATGGCTAAATGATGCACAAGCCTCCAATGACCCTATGGAAGAAGGACACTTTGGTCATGGATTTTTAATGCGTGAGGGGTATACCATCGTCATGAATGGATATGCCGGTCATGTACGAGGCGGGCCAAATATTCTGGGTGCTGAACTTCCCATAGCGACAAACCCCGATGGTTCCACTATTACCGGTAAAGTAGTCACCGAAATGGTCCCCGGTAAGCTTGATGATACCAGCATACAGTTACCTTATGCGGCTAATGAAGTGAAAAAATCAAACGGTGTATTGACAGTCAGGGAACATGGGAACGGTACAGGGACGTCGATTAAGGGTTGGCACTATGTTGATGAATGGAAGATAGCGATTTCCGGCCCTGTAAAACCCGGGTGGATTTATGAATTTGTCTACACTGCCAAAGATCCCATTGTCATGGGTATGGGGCATGCCATCACCAGGGATTTTCTTTCCTTTCTCAGGCACCACAAGCAGGACCGTTTTGGTAACCCCGGTCCCCTTGATGATTATGATGTTATCAAGGCCATCTATTCCTGGGGGCGTTCCAATGGTGGTCGGACACAACGGGATTTTCTGCGCTGGGGTTTCAATGAAGATGAGCAGGGGCGAAGGGTGATCGATGGCATGATCCCATATGGTACCGGGGCAGCCGGACACCTGTGGATGAACTGGCGGTTTGCCCAGCCCATGGCCTCATCACGAAAACATGAGCGTCATTATGCCCCGGAACATGAATTTCCCCAGACCTTTCCGGTATTGACTGATCCCCTTACCGGGCAGATTGACGGGATACTAAGACGTTGTCTAAAAACCAATACCTGTCCAAAAATACTTCATGTGGATGGCGCCAATGAATACTGGAACAAGCTCTCATCATTAAACCATACCGATGCCATGGGAAATGACCTGGACCTGGAAACTTTGGCACCCAACGTGCGTGTCTATTCCATCGCTGCCACTGAACATAATACCAACTATGACCAGACCATGCCGGAGACCATGAGGTCCTGTCAGCAGATGACTAATCCGTTGTACAACGGCACAGTCTTCAGGGCATTACTGGTTAAAATGGATGAATGGGTAACAGAGAATAAACAGCCTCCAGCCAGTATAGTGCCAAGCAAGCAGGATGGGACCCTGGTGCCGCCTGAAGCTGTCATTTACCCGAAGATACCAGCACTGAATTATGATGGCTGGCCATCACTACCTGAATTTATATATACCTCGGAGACCATGTATCGATACGGCCCTCTGGATTTTTCTAATGTCCCATATAAACCTGTGACAGATAATGAATATGTGGCGCAGGTTTCCCAGGTGGATGCAGATGGAAATGAGTTGGCCGGGGTTCGGTTACCTGGACTCATAGTGCCACTGGGTACACACCTTGGTTGGTCGGTGATGAAGGATGGCAGCGGGTTTCCCGATTCCTGCGGTCAGCATGGGTCATTTATCCCGTTTGCCAAGACCAGGGAAGAACGAATAGCAATGGGAGACCCGAGACCATCATTGGAGGAACGGTATGGTGATGAAGAGGCCTTTGCTGAAAAAATTGAATCCGCTGCGAATGAATTAATGAAACAAGGGTTCCTGCTGCGGGAAGATGTAGAACGGATAACTAGACGGGCAAGGGAAAACGGTTTTGATTACTGGAAAGTGCCGTTACCGAAATAAGGAATGGGGACAGACTTAAGCCAGTCCCCTGTAAAATAGTGGTCTGTCCCTATTTGTCCAGAGGGCTGGTGCGTAACTGAAAGTGGGTGACAATGGGGTGGGTCCCCTTACCGTCTTCCAGGAACCAGGGATTACGGCCGCCACTGGGGATCCACAGACCCCGTCCCTTCCAACCCGCATTGGGGTCATCAATCCTGCCTTCAAAGCCCTTGGTATAAAAACCCAGAGGATACGGTGTGCGTATGGTGATGAATTCACCATCCACCAGGGCATGAACGCCATCATAGAGGTTTCCGATAACCATAGGGATATTTTCACCCAGACCAAAGGTATTGTGCTGGTCCACAAAGGCGTAATAACTGGACTCCACCTTGATATCAGGATGGGTGATAAAGGACGGTCCTGGCAGTTCATGAAAGCTCCAGCCTTCCGGGCAATGATCGCCGGTGGCCTCAGGGCCGTTTAACGGGCCGGTACATTTACGTCTGTCGAATTCTCCGAGGTGGCCACTGCCCAGTGCCACCCAGACCACACCGTTGCTATCAATGTCTGCACCACGGCTACTATAACCTGGCAGGGGGACGTTGAATTTCTCACCCAGGCCGGTTTCAGGATCAAATCTCATGATGTAGCCTGGATAACTGTTATTGGAACCCCAGATGGAGCCGTCTGCAGGATTGGGCATCACCGCGTAATAACCGGCCCTGACCCGGGTATCCATATCGGGGTTAACCGGTTCACTAGGTTCCACCCACTCGTCTCGTACGCCGTTACCATTGGTGTCCAGGATCAGAGGTGACCAACCCTGCGCGGCCTCGGCATCGCCGGTCTCGAGAAATAACTTTGAATTTAACCAGCCAATGACATCACCACCGCCGCTAGTCCACAGAGTATTGTTTTCGTCTGCGGCAAACTGCAGGTGGTGCGTTCCATAACAGGTATCGATAAAATTATATTCACCCGTATCTGGCTCATAAACTGCCAGATGTCTGCCAGAAGAGTTGGTTGGAAACAACTGTGCAGAAGGGTGGTCTGATCCCTCTTTGCAGAAATCAGGATTGTCCCTGCCACGGACACGTGCTGTGTACCAGACCCTGCCGTCCTGGTCCAGCATGGGGTTATGGGCATTGGCTTTGCTGTCCCAAATGACTTCATCACCCCAGTAAAATGAAGGTGCGGTCAATGGGTCATCTCCCGTGGTCGGGGTGTCTGGGTCCCGGACCGGGGCATCGAATGTGGTAGCCATGTTGTTAACCGGATCCAGGATGGGAAATTTATCAGTACTGAGTTCCGGGGCACCGTATAGCGGGCCATATGCATTTACCGTGGGGTTGCGGCGATCTGTGCCTGACAGGTCATGCACATAGTGATAAGGCTCGGCCATCCAGTCACGTATGGTCACCACGATATTACGTTCCTGTCCTTCAGGTCTGCGGGGATCAGCCTGGGGCAATTCACCCTCGGCGATTCTGTCAGTCCAGTCTGCAAGATATTTTATTGGGAGCCCCTTTAACTGTCCGATGGGACGCATCATGCGTGAGCCTGCCTGTCCGGATGAAATTCGCCTTACCCATGCCGCTTCAGAATCCAGGTTCATTTCCACCAGTTCCTCAGGGAAAGTCCGTGTCGCCTTGTTACCCAATTGGTGGCATCCAACACAGTCGCTGTTTTTCATGGTGGAGAGATAGCGGTGTAGTCCACCATCAATTTCTGCAAGTTCACTTTCTTCTGGTAGTTTCATCATGGCATACCAGTACGCAGCAGGGTAGATCTCTGCCGCTGTCTGGCTGTCAGATGCGATTTCTGTATCAAGGTCTACAATGGTCCCCCGCCCAGCATTAACTTTAGCTGAATCCAGCAGGCCATAACCACGAACCCACAGGCGGTAACTGGCTTCAGGTAAATCCGGGAGCAGATACCTGCCCTCATCATCGGTGACCACGATCTTGTTATAGCGGGTTTCAAAGTCATCGGTTTCGGCAATAACCCACACGCCTGCCTCGGGACCATTGGGGCTGGTTACGACCCCGGCGATATCATCACTGTCTATGGCGATGTCCGGGATCGTTGAGACAACAGGTGTCGGGTTGTCATTGGCTGTACCCGAGCTTGAGAAATCCGGCTGGACGGCCGGTTGCTGGTTGCTGTTGTCACATGCAATGGTTAAAACTGAAATACCGACAAGGATTAACAAAGTACGTGTGATCCGTTTTATATCAATACCAATTAGTTTAATCATTGAGACTATTACTCCGTAATAAATCTAAAAAATATATATTTGCTTCAGAAACCTGATTATTTAATTCAGGAGCATCAGGGATCCAGTGATGCCGCATAGGCGGCGATGGCCAGCATGTCATCGACTGTCAGGTTCTGGACCGCAGGCATCATGATCGCGTTTGATGGGCCTTTACGTTCACCATGCTTTATCGCCCAGAGTTGACGGACGATATATGTTGGATGCCGTCCTGCAATCGGCGGCACATCACCCATTCCCTGCAGGGTCTCACCATGGCAGGCGGTACAGGCGATGGTTTTACCCTCACCACCGGTC
>JAURPG010000096.1 GCA_030835405.1 Gammaproteobacteria bacterium
CGAGAAGATTCAAATTTTAGCTATTGCATAAAGAAATTTTGTATTACAGTTCACAGACAAAAAAATAATCTGTGTGATGCAATTCACACTTCTCTACATAAGTATGCTTATTTCACCTGGTGGTGTTAATCATCCAGAAAGATATATTATTGGTTTTGACTCTTATAGGCACGCAAGGCTGTATTGAATTGATCAGCAATGGCATTCATTTCGTCAACAACCATATTATAAGTTTGTGTGACTTTAGCCTTGAATTCTTCCTGCTGTTCAGAAGACGCGCTTGATGGTATTTGAGATTCTTCTTTTTCAAGACAGGCCAGGAAATCATTACCTTTTGCGAGATAGGCCTTCATGTTTTTCTGAAAATCAATCATTTGGGCCTCTGTGGCTGTAGATCCATCAACCCCGGCCGGTTTATCAGGGAACGTGCAGTCTCCTGAAAATTCCAGAGCATCCTGAGCAAACGCTGTGGTCATGAATAAGATTGAAACAAGTATCAAAATCGTCCGTAGGCTATTTTTCATAATTTTCTCCGGTTCAAACGTATAAATTTATATTTATCAATAAAATCAATTAATTATATAGATAAAAATGGAAATAAAATACCAGAATTATAGTTATTTGTGTTACATTTTTATCTATGCGTGACAGTCAATATTAACTTTTAAGTGGCATCTATGGAAGCAGATGAGTCAATTTTTGAATTTCCCTGTGATTTTCCGATTAAGGCCATGGGTAAGGCAGATGAAGATTTTGACTGTCTGGTGGTGAGTTTAGTTCGAAAACATTGCCCATGCCTGAAAGAAGGGGCAGTAGAGACCCGGCTCAGTGCCGGAGGAAAGTATATATCTGTTACTGTGACGATACAGGCCGAGAGCAGGGAACAATTGGATAATATTTACCTGGATTTGACTGCAGAATCACGGGTACTGGTGGCATTGTGAGTGAATTTATTCTTTATCAACTTGGAAAGGTGGATTATTCAACAGCCTTTAGCCATCAAAAACGTTTTATCGAATCAAGACAGCCAGATACAGCAGATGAAGTCTGGTGCCTGGAGCATCCTCCGGTGTACACCCTGGGGTTATCCGGCAAGTCTGAGCATATATTAAATAATTCGGGAATACCTGTAATCCATTCAGATCGAGGTGGTCAGGTTACCTATCATGGTCCCGGGCAACTGGTGATTTATCCACTACTGGATCTCAAACGCAGAAAGATAACTGTTAAAAATTATGTCTACCAATTAGAGCAGGCTATTATCGATACTCTGGATAAATTTAATCTTGTCACCCATAGGTTATCCGGTGCACCTGGTATTTATGTGGATAACAGGAAAGTTGCAGCACTGGGTATTCGAATTCGCAAAGGATATTGCTATCATGGTATTTCCATAAATATAGATATGGATCTCTCACCTTTTGATGGTATTAACCCATGTGGTTATCAGGATCTGAAGGTTACCCAGCTAAAAGATCTTGGGATAAATGTTAAAATTACGGATGTTGTCCCTGAACTGGCAAATTCCCTGGTGAATACTCTAGGCTATGAAACCTATATTAATCAAGACGATGCTCAGTTAGCAGGAATAAAAGTCATATAGTTACGGAAAATAGATACAAATAATGTCAATAGATAGTAAATCAACGATCAAGCCTAGCAAGCAACAAAGAGGTGAATTAAAAACCTCCAGGATACCAATCAAGGTAATTCCACAGGAAGGTCCCATGGCCAGGAAGCCTGCATGGATCAAGGCGAAGGCCCCTGTCCATCCCAAAGTCATCGAACTGAAGAGAATGCTGAGGGAAAAACAGTTACACACTGTCTGTGAAGAGGCTTCCTGTCCGAATCTGGGCGAATGTTTTTCCCATGGTACAGCGACGTTTATGATAATGGGTGACCTGTGTACCAGGCGTTGTCCATTTTGTGATGTCGCCCATGGCAGACCTAACCCGCTGGATCCCACTGAACCGGAAAACCTGGCCAGTGCAATTGAAATGATGGATCTCAATTATGTTGTTATTACTTCAGTTGATCGTGATGATCTGAAAGATGGTGGGGCGGCACATTTTGTCGCATGTATCAGGGCGGTCCGTGAACGCACACCAAGTACCACGATAGAAATTCTTGTCCCGGATTTCAGGGGCAGGGGAGAGGTGGCATTGACTATATTGTCAGAGTCACCACCAGACGTGTTTAACCATAACCTTGAGACGGTGCCTCGTTTATATAAGAAGGCCAGACCGGGGTCAGATTATCAATGGTCACTGGAACTGATAAAAAATTTCAAGTCATCTCACTCCAGTGTTCCTGCAAAATCAGGCTTGATGCTAGGATTGGGGGAAGAGATCGATGAAGTCAAATCCGTCATTCGTGACCTTAGGGATCATGGCTGTGATATGCTAACATTAGGCCAATACCTGCAACCCAGTCGGTATCACCTGTCAGTTGAACGTTTTGTGAGTCCGGAAGAATTTACTCAGTTGGGAGATTATGCAAATAGCCTGGGATTTGAAAACGTTGCCAGTGCACCCATGGTCAGGTCTTCCTACCACGCCGATATGCAGGCTGCTGGTGAGGATATTTCAGGTTTATATTCGGTATAGGGGATGGACTTAGTTATTCTTCATTATTAAGGAACATCGTAGGATCCACTGAAACAGTATTCAAAATCACACCCCAGTGCAGGTGGGCTGCTGTTACTCTTCCTGTTTGGCCCACTTTCCCCAGAATCTCCCCACGGCTGACTTGTTGGCCTTCTTCAACCAGGATCTCACTGAGGTGGCAATACATGGTTATCAATCCCTGCCCATGTTCAACAAATACTGTATTACCATTGAAATAATAAGCGCCTGTATTGACCACTTTACCACTGGCTGCAGAGTTGATAGGTGTGCCTTCCGGTGCAGCTATATCCAGACCACTATGAGGATTTCTGGGCTGATTATTAAAAAAACGCCTTAATCCGAAGGGGCTACTGATCCTTCCGGATACTGGTAAATCCAGTTGCAACGGAACCTCAGCCAGTTCCGTCCTGGCGGCCTTGGCCTGATTAATGATACCGGATTCATCCCGGATCCTTTCCAGGTTAGAAGATGATGGGTTTACCATTTCTGTATTTTTTATTGTGATGTATTGTTCCTCATATTGCTTCTCAAAGATTGTGAATTGCTTGGTAGTAGTGTTGATGCCTGACTTCAGGATCAATTCGTGGTTACCTGGCTTGGCCCATAATGGCAACCCCACAATAGCCTGCCATTGACCGGGGCTGCCAATCACCATGACCTGTTTATTGCTGAAAAATACATTGGGTTTTTCCTCTGTCTCCAAATCAATGATGGCGACACCACCGGGAACGCTCTGCATAGTATCGACAGTCTGAGCCTGCGTGGCCTGACAGGAGAAGTTCAGTGCAAGAAAAAATATCAGCAGGAGGTTATTTTTCATTTTTTTCCAACTTTGTAATTCTTGAATAGATCGATCCATTTGATATACGGGTTTTAGTTTCGGTTCCAACTTTGAGCACATTAATATCTTTGACAATCTTATCATTTGTGGCATCACTAACAATGGCGTATCCCCTGTCCAGAGTGGCAAGTGGACTAACAGTATGTAAAGTCCGGGTGATTTTTTCCAGGTGGTTTTTACTGAGAATTAGTTTATTACGCATTGCAGAAAAAATAGCATGTTGAAAATGTTTATTTTTTTCTCTGTATATCCCTAATTTGGTTAAAGGATTCAATTTCTGTAAGGTGCCATGATACTTAAGCAAGGCATTGTGTTTTGTCTTAATATTTCCGGATAATGCGCGTCCCAAACGTAGATTCAGTTCATCAATACGTTGAATATAATTTTGTATGCTTCTGCCGGGGTCTAGAACCTTGTTTTGTAAGTATGTGATTTTGTCTCGGTATTTATTGAATGTGCGGTTTATGTTTCTGGACAAAGCGTTTTCCAGGTTGTTTACAGACTGTCTTAGTTGTCCGATATCGGGCGCCACCAGTTCGGCCGCTGCGGAAGGTGTGGGGGCCCTTTGGTCGGCCACAAAGTCTGCAATCGTAGAATCGATTTCATGACCGACGCCTGTAACTATGGGTATGGTGGAATCATAGATTGCCCTGGCGACTCTTTCTTCATTAAATGACCGCAGGTCTTCAAGAGACCCTCCGCCTCTGGCAAGTATTAACACATCACTTTGATTTTTCTTATTGGCAGAAATTATTGCTGCTTCAATCATTTCAGATGACCCCGTACCTTGAACTGATACAGGATGTATTATGACCATTGCCAATGGATAGCGCCTGCTTAAAACATTAATGATGTCTCTTATGGCAGCACCCGATCTGGAAGTTATGACCCCAATGGAGGTCGGAAATTTTGGAATGGATTTTTTATGTTCCTCCGCAAACAGGCCTTCCTCCATGAGCTTTTGTTTTAATTGTTCAAATGCCAGCTGGAGGGCGCCAACCCCTTCTGGTTCCAAGGACTCTACAATTAACTGGAATTCACCCCTGCTTTCATAAAGGCTGACCTTGGCCTTAACCAATACTGCAGTACCGTTTTCAGGTTGAAATTTCAAAAATCGGTTACGGTTTTTAAACATCGCACATCTGACCTGTGATGATTTGTCCTTCAGGGAAAAATACATGTGGCCAGATACGGGTTGGGCAAGATTTGAGATCTCTCCCTGAATCCAAAGGGGCGGAAAGCTGTATTCAATGGTATCGCGGACCTCCCGGACCAGCCGGGTCACTGAATAGATATCACGGCTTTCGCTGGTCATGATATCGGTCATAGTCTGTAAATAGCCCAAGTCATGATTGTTTGATTTACCCCCAACGGTTATTTGATTATAATAATCTGTCATTTTACCTATTTTGGTCATCTCTATAAATGCGTATTACTGAACAAGCCCTCACATTTGACGATGTTTTACTGGTACCCGCCTACTCACAGGTCATACCGCGTGAGGTAAAGCTTGAAACCAGGCTAACTCGCGAAATATCACTAAATATCCCCTTAATGTCTGCCGCAATGGATACTGTGACCGAGGCTAAAACAGCTATTGCCATTGCCCAGGAAGGCGGTATCGGTATTCTCCATAAGAATATGAGTGCCCAAGAACAGGCCCGACACGTAAGACAGGTTAAAAAATATGAAGCGGGTGTCATCCGTGATCCTATTACAGTAGGCCCTATGATGAGTATCAAAGAAGTCCTGGAACTGACAAATGCTAATGATATTTCCGGTGTGCCGGTAGTAGATGGCGATGAACTGGTGGGTATCGTAACCAGTCGGGATCTTCGCTTTGAAACCAAATTCGATGACCCAGTTAAGAATATCATGACGCCTAAAGATAAACTGGTAACGGTCAAGGAAGGCGCAACAAATGATGAAATAACTGCCTTATTACATAAATACCGAATTGAGAAGGTGTTGGTGGTTAATGATAATTTTTCACTACGCGGTCTGGTTACTGTTAAAGATATTCATAAATCGCTGAAATTCCCAAATGCCTGTAAGGATGGTGCGGAAAGTTTACGGGCTGGAGCGGCAGTAGGTGTTGGTAAAGGAACTGAAGAAAGGGTAGAGGCCATAATCGAGGCAGGTGTTGACGTGATTGTAGTGGATACGGCACATGGGCATTCAGAGGGCGTGCTAAAAACGGTGAAATGGATCAAATCAAGATTTCCTGATGCCCAGGTCATTGGCGGCAATGTCGCCACTGCAGATGGTGCGATGGCATTAGTTGAAGCAGGGGTAGACGCGGTCAAGGTGGGAATCGGTCCGGGGTCAATTTGCACTACACGCATTGTGACCGGTGTTGGCATGCCGCAAATCAGTGCGGTGAGCAATGTTGCACAGGCGCTAAAAAAGAAAGATATCCCGGTCATCTCCGATGGTGGTATCCGCTATTCAGGTGACCTTGCCAAGGCCATCGCTGCCGGGGCACACGCCGTGATGATAGGTGGAATGTTTGCCGGAACTGAAGAGGCACCGGGTGAGGTAGAGCTGTTTAAGGGCCGATCATATAAATCATATCGGGGCATGGGATCATTGGGCGCCATGTCACAGACCCATGGCTCCTCAGATCGGTATTTTCAGGAGAATGATGAAATTGAAAAACTCGTGCCGGAGGGGGTAGAAGGCAGAGTACCGTACAAAGGTCCCTTGAATGCGATTGTACATCAATTACTTGGTGGCCTTAGGGCCGCTATGGGTTATACGGGCTGTCAAAATCTGGATGAAATGAGGACAAAACCTGTTTTTGTCCGGTTGACCAATGCAGGGGTCACTGAAAGCCATGTCCATGATGTTACCATCACCAAGGAACCACCCAACTATCGAGTTTAAAGTTGAAAGTGGAAAGTTTTAAAGAATTTTGCTTTGCTGAACAACATCACCACATCCAATAATAAAATATTGTTAATTTCTTGCTTTTCACTTATTACTTTTAATTGAAGATATTGAATACACATACCGAAAAAGTCCTGATCCTGGATTTTGGGTCACAATATACCCAATTGATAGCACGACGGGTCCGCGAGTTAAATGTCTACTGTGAGATTCATCCCTATGATATGGATGAGAAAGACATAGCTGAGTTTAATCCCCGGGCAATCATACTTTCCGGTGGCCCAGAGTCAGTGACAGAAATAAAAGGTATACAGGCCCCTGATATCGTTTTTTCCCTGGGCGTACCTTTGCTGGGGATCTGCTATGGCATGCAGACAATGGCTGAGCAACTGGGAGGGAAGGTAGCACAATCCTCCAAGCGGGAATTTGGCCATGCCATAGTCCGCGCCAGGGGTCATTCCAGGTTATTGAGAGATATTCAGGACGAAACCAACAGCCAGGGACATGGGTTGTTGTATGTATGGATGAGCCATGGGGACAGGGTCGAAGAGTTACCAGAAGGTTTCAAGGTCATTGCCTCTACTGAAAATGCACCAATATCAGCCATTGCAGATGAAGATAGACGATTTTACGCCTTACAATTCCATCCTGAGGTGACCCATACCTCTCAGGGTAAGGCCATTCTAAATCGTTTTATTCATGATATTGCAGGTTGTGGATCAAACTGGACGATGGAAAATATCATTGAGGAATCCAGAAAGATCATCAAGCAACAGGTAGGAGATGACAAGGTTTTATTGGGTCTGTCCGGTGGAGTAGACTCTTCTGTTGTGGCTGCCCTGTTACATGAAGTTATTGGTGATCAACTGGTTTGTGTGTTCGTTGATAATGGCCTGTTAAGGTTAAATGAACGTCAACAGGTAATTGATACCTTTGATCGCCACATGGGAATTAATCTCATCTGTGTAGATGCAGAAACCAGGTTTCTGGACGCACTGGCAGGAGAGTCTGATCCTGAGGAAAAACGGAAAATAATTGGCCGGGAATTTATCAAGGTCTTTGAAGAAGAATCAGAAAAGCTGCAAGGAATTAACTGGTTGGCACAGGGGACAATATATCCTGATGTTATCGAATCAGCAGGTGCTAAAACTGGTAAGGCCCATGTTATTAAATCTCACCATAATGTAGGTGGACTACCAGATAAAATGAAATTAAAGCTGGTAGAGCCACTTAGGGAATTATTTAAAGATGAGGTCCGCAGGCTCGGTGTGCAACTGGGGTTGCCAAAAGAAATGGTTTATCGTCACCCCTTTCCAGGGCCTGGTCTGGGAGTGAGAATACTTGGTGAGGTCAAAAAGCAATATACAGACCTGCTCAGGCTTGCGGACGCAATATTCATAGAGGAATTACGTGCTCAAGATCTCTATAATGGCGTCAGCCAAGCGTTTACCGTATTTCTGCCGGTAAAGTCCGTAGGAGTAAAAGGCGACGCCCGGGCATATGAATACGTGGTGTCCCTGAGGGCGGTGGAAACGGTTGACTTTATGACTGCTCGTTGGGCGCACCTTCCCTATGATTTTATGGAACACGTATCAAACCGGATACTAAATGAAGTTCCGGGAATTTCCAGGGTGACTTATGATATTTCCAGCAAGCCACCCGCAACCATTGAGTGGGAGTAGTTTTTCTAGTTTAAGTCATTGATTAATTATATTAATGACTTTCATATTACTTTCATACTTAGAAATAAATCGTTGATTTCCCTAGTCTTTTTTCATACAGTTACACAAAATATTGCACAAATATGTGACTACTGAAACTCGTAGTAACTCAGAGACTAAGAAAGCTTTAACGGCAAGTTCAGGGACGAATGCCTGAATGAGCACTGATTCCATTCCCTGGATCATGCCAAGGTGATTATTAATCGGTGGTGAAAGGACTATAACGAGTGTCGGCCACACTTCATGCTGGGCTACAAAACGCCGGCAGAGATGGCTAAAATATTACGCAACCATGTGGACTGAGCTGAGAGAAAACTGGTAGCAATGTTGGGGGCAGGTCAGTGAGGCACGGTGCAAATATTTTTTACTCTAAATAATCGCATTACAGCAGACGTAGAAGTATTTGGTTTTAAAATTTTCAAAAATTTATGGTATATTTAAGAGTCAGAAAAGTTGATAAAATTACTTAAAAAAGCTAGATTTTTGTCATATTCTAGACGCACAAGTATTTGATACTTTCATACTCAACATAAAGTTTCATAAAATAAATCAGGACAAGACTATGCAAAAATTAATAATACTAATCCTTACAGCTACACTGATAGCTTGCGGTGACAGCAGTAGCGGCCCTAGCCTAAATTCTTCGACGTCAACTTCAAGTGCTTCGACGTCAACTTCAAGTGCTTCGACGTCAACTTCAAATGTGTTGCAAGGCAGAGTCATCGACGGATACATCAGTGGCGCGACGGTTTGTCTTGATATTAACAATAATTACCTGTGTGACTCTAACGAGCCTTTCGCGATAACAGTTACAGGTGGTTTTTACGAGTTCACTTACGACGGCATAATTCCAGCTGGTACGCAGATCTTAGCAGATATTCCCATTACCGCTTTGGATGAAGATCTGGGTCCAATTGAAAAGCCATATACCATGATGGCTCCTTCGGATAATCCCAACGTTGTAACTCCTTTGACAACCCTGATCTCGCAGGAAATACTCAATTCTGACAAGGAGATGACCCCTGAAATAGCAGAGGCAACGGTAAAAAGTTCTCTTGGTATTTCTGAGACAACCCAGTTACTTAACAACGATTTCGTGGGAAATAATCTACCTGAGCTGCAACAGATTTCAGAGGTGCTTGCTGTTGTCTTGGCGGAAACAAAACAAACACTTAAGCTTAGCGCGGAGTTCCAAGATATTTCAGAAGCAGATATTACTAAAGCAGCCATTAGAACGGCTAACTTAAATGTCTCTGAGCTAGTGGTCAACGGTCAAGCTACAGTAACTAGGGAACAAGCTGCACAAATAACTTCGACTTTAGTTTCAGGGCAATTGCAAAATATAATCACCTCGACGAAATCGGGTGACGGAAAAGTTGTGGATCTGCTGGATGTGTTTAAATCAGGGGACTTATTCATCCTCTATGAAGGTGGGTACGGAGCCTTAGACGAAAACAAAAATGGCGTGAGGGATGATGACGAAGAATATACATTCTATGATTATCTGACCGTTGAGTGGATCTACTTTCCGGAGGCTGTATCAGGCTCGGTATTGGATGTTAATAACGTGAGTCCAGCGATGCTTATTGGTCAAGAGGATGGTGAATGGCTGCGTTTATTTGATGACTTCGATTCTGATAGATATCTGATTAATAATGTTTGGAAGATCGATGAAAGCAATAGCGGCGCAAAAATTGAAAAGAACTGCATCAGTTTTTATCGTTCTGATGTCCCATTGGAAAAATATTGCCTTGCGAGAAAAGATGTCTCGAGTATTGCTATCGACGATATAGCGCCGGGTATCTGCGAGTATGATGATGGGGTGGCTGTGTCTGGTTGCGATGCCGATGTGAAATTTCCCGCGGAGTCGTACGTTTATGACTTAGCCCTAAGCGTTCCTGAAAACGAATACGGTGGTACCTACAAGCTTTACACGGGTGACTGGCCTGGCTATGTAACCTACAGCAACGACCAAACCATTCGCGGCTTCATAGATGAACATACCGATTTGAAATCTTCTTCTATTGGGGACAACTGTAATGTTTCCTTCAGAGTTGCTTCTTTCGATGCGGAGTTAAAAACTGGCGTTATGCAATGGGTCGA
>JAURPG010000097.1 GCA_030835405.1 Gammaproteobacteria bacterium
AACCAGTACCCCTATACCGCCATGAGTCATCAATGGAGTTCCAACTTTCCATTATGGATGCGCCAAGAGGGACCAGAGCGGTTTGCCGAGATGCTTAATGACGACTCATTACGACCTGGAATCAAATCAGATCCGGAATTTATTGCCTGGTCCAAGGAACATGGCTGGTGGGAAGGGATAGTCATGGCTACCGCCAGCGAACCTGAGATCAAGATATATGAAGGTATGAGCCTGGCGGATATAGCCGAGACAAGAGGTGAGCGTGACCCCGCAGATACCTTTATTACTTTGATGGCACAAGCAGATGGACAAATCAGGGGTGTGTTTCATAATCAATCAGAACAAAACGTTCGCCTGGTGATGCGCCAACCCTGGGTGGCCATTGCCAGTGATGGATCTGCCATGGGGGTTGAAGCCACGAGTATTCGAAGCTCCGGTGTGCCTCACCCACGTAACTATGGAACCAATGCCAGGGTCTTGGGACGTTATGTGAGGGAGGAGGGAGTTTTGACGCTGGAAGATGCCGTACGCAAGATGACATCACTACCTGCACAAATACTGGGCATGGATGACCGTGGCCAGATCCGAGAAGGTTTTGCGGCGGACGTGGTGGTTTTTAACCCTGATACTGTCATCGATACCAATACTTATGAAGAACCCAAGTCCTATGCTGCCGGGGTACCTTATGTATTGGTAAATGGTGTACTGGTCATTGATAATGGCGAGCATACTGGTGCAACTCCGGGGAAAGTCCTGCGTGGTCCCGCATTTATTCAAAGTAAAAACCAATAATCATTAAAGCCTATGGACTGGAAAATTTTCTTAACCGTATTCGGTACAGTTTTTATCGCAGAACTGGGAGACAAGACACAGTTGGCGACAGTCTTATTTGCAGCAGACAAAGAGGTTAGTAAATATACTGTTTTTTTCGCTGCTTCGGCGGCACTGGTTGTCTCTGCCGCAATTGGAGTATTGGCCGGAAGCTTGTTATCCGAATATATGAACGAGAAATATCTGCACTATATAGCGGGTGTCGGGTTCATATTGATTGGTGCATTTACCTTATATAACGCATAGTTTTAAGATAATGTATATTTCCCATGGCTGGTCATAGCACAAAAGAAATTTAATCTGATGTTAGCTATCAATAGGCCATCAATGTGTCCAAGCCCTAAACCCACCTGATCTCTGGTAATCATCAATTTTTAATAATACATTTAAACAGGTGAGTAATAGGATAAAAAATATATTTACAGGCCTGATTACATTATATGGATGTAAAATCAGCACCAGTGACCACCGCTTCGCAGTGTAAAGTGCTATCCATAACACCTGGGGGGAACAATGCAATTAACACCATTTCATTTAGCTGTCCAAGTTCGCGATATTGACGAGGCCAGGGACTTTTATGGCATTGGTATGGGATTCCCTGAAGGTAGAAGCACAGAAAACTGGATTGATTTTAATATGTTTGGCCATCAGTTTGTAACTCACCTGAATCCACTAATTAGTAAAACAGGAAAAATACCTGGTATTTCAAATCTAGTGGACGGACATGGAGTTCCTGTACCTCATTATGGTGTTGTCATGAACTTTGATGATTGGGAGGCATTTACTAAAAAAGTCAGTTTAATTATTGATGATTTTATCATTGAGCCATATGTGCGATTTAAAGGAGAACCAGGAGAACAAGGTACAATGTTTTTTTCAGATCCTTCTGGTAATGTCCTGGAGTTTAAAGCATTTAGAAATATTGATTTGGAACTTTTCGCAAAATAAATAGCAGATTATGAGTGAATTAATGTCTGTTACTGTTACAAGGTTGACAACATGAATAGAGAATTCTATTTGTCTGAATAAATTATTCGACGCGTTTTTGTTTGAGAATCACCCTTTTCCACCAGAGTATAAAGCCGCTGATAAATAAAATGGTGGGTATGAAACTGGCGATTATCCATAGCCAGTTTGCCCAGGTGCCTTCACCGTAACGGGCAAAGTGGACCCGGCGCAGGAAACGTAACGACTCATCCAGTGGTATAAACGCCGTTGCGCCACTACGTAACCATTCAATCGCAGGATAGATATATTCTGGAAAGCCTATTTGAATCGCAGACACTCCCCAGGCGAACATCAAAAACAGGGACCAGAAGCCGATGAAGCTATGCAGTTGCCATATAAACAAGCGTTTGCTATGACGTTTAATCATCAACCCTTCATACCAGCGCTTACGTCCTTGCCACCAGATCATGAAACCCGTCAAAGTCATCAAGACAAACAATATCCCACCAACACCGTTTATTTTCACGCCTTTATCGCCAATCAAGAGGTCATCGTGTACATCTGCCAACCATTGTATGGTCTTGATTTGCCATGGGTGGGCGGGGCCGATATCTTCTCCGGTATACTGATTAAAGTAATGGGGGATGTATTCGCCATCCTTTTGCAGGACGATATAAGTAGCATCAGTGGGTTCGGATGCCGTGGTGGTAAAGCCCAGTTCATAACCGGCATAGACTGCCGCCATTCTCTCTCTTAATGCTTCACCCTCAAGAGGTATAGCTTCGGTAGGTTCAACATGCTTGGGCTCAAACCAGCCATAAAAAGGCCATTTCAACAACAGCGCACTGCCACTCAGGCTAATGGCAAGTATATAAAGACCCAGGCCAATCCCCAGCCATAAATGAAGCTGAAACAGCAGTTTTCTCAACCAGTGTGTCTGCGGCGCCTGCATCCATTGGTACAGGCTATTCATAACAAGGTCTCATGTTTCAAAAGTTATTCCCCCGTTAACTGTTTGAATCTGATGACATAGAATAATGATCATATCCATAACCTTCAACCAAGAACATGGATTTCCTGAATATTTGATTAATTGCTTTATGTAGCTAGAACTTTTCCTCTGGAATGCGAAAAGTATGCCCCGCTCAAGGTCATAAAAAATGATACCGCCAACGCGATGCTGACAACCCTGAATAGTGCTGGATACTGGGTTGGGGTGATTTCCACTTTGCCTATGAACAGTGATACCAGTAACAATACCATGGCTGTACCCAGCATATTGCCACTGACCCGGGAAAAATTTAAAAGTGCCGTGCCGATGCCATAGCGGGTCTTGTCCAGTGAACTTAACGCGGCATTATTGTTGGGGGTGGTAAACAGGCCAAAGCCAAGACCCTGAATCACCATGGCCATACAGATCATAATTATGGACGTGGTCACATCCAGAAATTGTAGAATCGTGTAGGCACAGGTCATTATCAGGCATCCGGTCGTGGCAATCAGCCGGGGTTCAAATTGATCAGATAACCTTCCTGCTATGGGTGCAACAATGGCCATGGTCAGAGGCTGCAATACCATAATCTGACCGGCGTCGGCAGGTGACATGCCGCGAATAAACTGAAGATACAGGCTGAACAGGAAGATAAATGGGTAGTTACTCCAATAGATGCAGATATTGCCCATCAGGGAGCGGGAAAACATGCGATTTTGGATAATGCCCTTGAAATGGATCAATGGGAATTCACATTGAGTTTGTTGATAAACAAAAAAGACCATTAAAATAGCACCAATTGCCAATAAGGCTGATGCCAGCATGCCTGGAACAGATGAAATCCCGATATAGAGGCAGCTCGCTGCGATAGCGAAGATCAGGGCACCAAGATAGTCCACTTTGCCCCGCTGTTCATTTTTCCATTCCCCCTTAAGCTTAAGGAGAATCAATACGATAGACATGGTCCCCAATACCAGTGGGAACAGGAATACCACCCGCCAACCAAAGTGTTCGGTAAACCAACCTCCCACGACAGGTCCGCAAGACAGGCCAAAATATAAGGTCCCCGCCGAGAACCCGATAGCCGAACCCCGGTTCTCACGGGTGAAGATAGACATGATGATGGCTAATCCGGTAGCGAAGGCCAAGGCACCACCAAACCCCTGTAATAACCGGGTTACTAATAGAAATTCGATATTGGGTGCCAGGTATGCCATGAGGCAGGAAACACAAAACACAGTCATACCAGTGAGGAAGATCTTTTTCCGGCCATAGATATCTGCTGCCCGACCTGCCGGAATTAAAAATATCGCATTCGAAAGCAGAAACGCAGTCGGCACCCAGCTTACCAGGATAGCATTGGCATTAAAGTCCAGGGCAATTGCCGGGACGGCAATATTCACCGCTGACATGGTAATGGATACGCAGAAGGTCGAGATACTGATACTGGCAAGCGCCAGCCAGCGTGCAACCCGACTATTTTCGTAATATGCCTGAGTGGTTTCAGAATTCATCTAATGTCATTGGCCATGTCATGCAGGGGGGACATTGTAATGTTACCACTGTTGGATTGACAGGGTTGAACACGTTAGGCACGGTAAAAACACTGATAATCATGATGTTATGATTCGAAAATCGAACTGGAATTGATATGATTCATATCATTACATTATTTTACATTTCATCTATTCTTAACGGTGAAAAATATCAGGGGAAAATTATGAGTGATTCAAAGCAGGAATTATTGGCGAAGAAGGCAGAACTGGAAGAGCGGTTGGAGAGAATTCAAAATGACATGAAGGCCGGTCTTGATGCAGACTGGGAAGAGCAGGCCACGCAGCTTGAAAACCGTGATGTGTTAATGGAGATTGCCAGGGTTACGGAAGAAGAGTTGCAAAAAATTAAAGTAGCATTGCAGGAGGCCGAATAGTCTGAATAGTAATCGTCAGTAAGAATTTATATTTCTGGAATCTTTTGAATAAAACCAAATGAACATTAAGGTTTCAGAGCAAATGCCGCAAAAGCCCGAAACCGTGCCCGTCCGGCTTAGTCTGCTCACCTATAACATACATAAGGGCTTTAATTTTTCTAACCGAAAATTTATCTTGCATCAAATCCGGGACCTGTTAATGGAAACCGGTGTGGATGTAGCCATGCTGCAGGAGATTTACGGCGAACATTCCGGCTGGGCCGGTAAACTCGATGATTGGCCTGTAGTTTCTCAATATGAATTTCTGGCTGACAAAATCTGGCCACATTATGCTTATGGAAAAAATGCCATTTATAACTCGGGTCATCATGGCAATGCTATTTTGAGTAAATATCCATTTACAGAATGGGAAAACCTGAATGTCTCCTACTTTAAACGTGCCAGCAGAAGTTTATTACACGGCATAATTGAAATACCGGGGACAGGGCACACAATTCATATCATTTGTTTGCATCTGGATCAGTTTAAAGTCATTCGTAATCACCAGTTAAAACGACTCAAACGGCGAATTAATGAAGATATTCCAGCAGATGCACCCTTAATCGTTGCCGGTGATTTTAATGACTGGAGCGACCATGCCAGCCAATACCTGTTTGCAGGTGCGCAGTTAAACGAAGTCCATTTGGCAATGCACGGGGTTCATGCCAAGACCTATCCGTCCCGGTTTCCCATGTTGCCACTGGACAGGATATATTACCGTAACCTGGAACTGGTTAACTGTAATACCTTGAGTCACTATCCGTGGAACAAGCTATCAGACCACACCCCTATGACAGCAGAATTTCTGGTAGCTGGAAACTGAAACGTTTGGCGATTCAAGTAACATTCAAACTAGATATATCCGATAAGAGGGGTGAAATTTGAAATTATATGAATTTGATGTCAGTCGCTCCATGCGAGTGCACTGGACCCTGCGTGAGGTTGGTGTTGAATTTGAAAGTGTCATTATCGATCTGACTAAAGGCGAACAAAAAACACCAGAGTTTCTGGCCATCAACCCTTATGGAAAACTTCCGGTCCTTGATGATGATGGTAAACTGATTTCGGAATCGGCAGCCATTACCACCTATATCGCAGAAAAATATCCAGAAAAGAAACTTATTCCTGAGTCACAGACCATACAACGTGCGCAATACTACCAGTGGATGAGTTTCTGTATTGCTGAAATGGAACCCCAACTATGGACAATTCGTAAACATATGTTGATTTATCCCAAGGCGGATCGTTCAAGAGATGCAATTAAGCTGGCAAAGCGCGAATATATCAACGCTGTTGCTGTTGTGGATAAGCATTTGCAGGAAAGGGAGTATATGGTCGATGATCGATTTACCGCAGCAGATATCATTATTTGTTATGATTTGTTCTGGGCCGCATCATTGAAGTTATTGAAAGACTTTCCAGGTCTCACCGAATATCTAGTGAGATTGCAGAAACGGCCTGCATTTCCAGGACACCTGATTAATACAGGAAGCAGCAAATTAATTTACTGATTAATAAAAAATATACTCATTTCTTCCTCAATCGCGGAAAGGTTTTTTGTTACCGTCTGAGCTTTAAGTTTTTCGAACTGAATTCACAAAGTTCTTCGAGATTATGCCGGTAAAAAATATACCTTACTACGTACTATTTGCGTATATCTCCATATCGTTAACCGCCTGGGGTTATGAACATGATCAGCAGGTTGAAGTGACAATTCCCGGGGTTGCAACAACGGCCGAAGATATTGTGAGTTACCCCAATTCATTTTTTGACCGGTACCAACCTTTAACTGCTCTGGACATGGTCAAACAGGTACCGGGTTTTCTGCTGGAAAATAATAATGAATCGAGGGGGATGGGCGGTGCCCTGGGTAACCTGCTCATTAATGACCGCAGACCAAGTGCCAAACAGGACCAGCCGGAGGATATCCTCGCCAGGATTCCCGCTGATATTGTTGAGCGGATAGAGCTAATCAGGGGGCAGGTCAGGGAAATTGACTTACGGGGCCAATCCAACCTCATTAACATTATTCTCAGTGAAGATGATAATACTGCATCTATAAAATGGGAGGCGTTTCTGAGGCGAACATTTGGCTATGGAAACATCTCTCCGGCGGCAAATATTTCCGTATCAGATAATGCTTTTGGTTTTAATTACAATGCTGGATTGAGCGGTCGACAATCACGTGTCGGCAGGGATGGTACTGAAGATATATTTGATGGTGCAGATGCCCTGATTGAATCCAGGCTTGTTGGCCGGGACAACAGAAATACTTTTTATAAGGGGAATCTGAACCTGGAACGATGGTTTGGAGAGACCTTATTCAGATCCAACACCAATTTCACAACTGTTGATCATAAGCATAAGTCTTTTTCATTAAGGACAGCCCAGACTCCCGCTGGGGATACACTTGAGCAGCGTATAAAGGAAAAGTCTGACAGGCCATTTTTTGAATCTGGTTTTGATCTTGAAAGAAATATAGGGCAAGACCTGACCGGTAAAATGATATTTCTCTTTTACCGTAAGTTTGATGATGCTGTGGAAGTCCAGCAGATTTTTGATGAAACGGGCCTCATGACCTTACACAGAAAAACTGATACCTTTAATGTGACCACCGAAGGCATAACCCGGATGGAGTTTGACTGGTCCGGGATCACTGATCATGCCATACAGTTAAATCTGGAAGGCGCCTACAACATACTGGACGGTAAATTTTCCCAGACCGATGACCAGGGTGCAGGTCCGGTTGCAGTGGATATCCCGGGTGCCAATTCAAAGGTAGAAGAAGTCAGGGGAGATATTCTTTTACAGGACACCTGGAGTATCGATAATCTGGAACTGGAGTATGGTATGGGTGCGGAAGTTTCTACCATTACCCAAACCGGGGATTTTGAAGAAAAAAGAAATTTTTTCTTCTTTAAGCCACATCTGGTGGCGACTTATTCATCCGGGCAAGGCAATCAGACACGTCTTCGGATTGCCCGGGAAATTTCGCAACTGGATCTGTTTGATTTTATCAGTGCAACCGTACTGGAAGACGATGACCTGGCCCTGGGTAATCCAAATGTCAGTCCATTTAAAACATGGAAGGCTGAACTTGGTCATGAAAAACGATTTGGGCGTAATAATGTAATCAATGTCATGGTCTTTCACCATTGGATTAAGGATGTGCTGGATTTATTGCCCTTGTCAGATGAGTTTGAAGCCCCCGGTAATATCGGTAGTGGGCGTCGATGGGGGATTGAACTGGAATCTACACACGACCTTGACTGGACAGGCCTTGAAGGTGCTCGGTTGAGACTGGTTGGGCGACTTCAGGATTCCACCGTGGTAGACCCGGTGACCGGAAATGACCGGGTACTCTCTCATTTAGGATCGACATTTGACCCAACCAACCTGGATCTTGAAAATAAATTTGCCTATAGCATTGATTTTCGTCATGACATTGAATCAGAAAGGGTATCCTGGGGATTGGAATTGTCAGAACGGGATGATGTGCAGCGATTCAGGGTTAATGAACTGGAAACCCTGGCGGAAGATTTTCATCTTAATGCATTCATTGAGACGACCCGTTGGTATGACATCAAGATCACCTTTTTTGCCGAAAATATTCTGGACATGCCTGATACCAGGACACGCAACAGGTTTACCGGTGAGCGGGGCCTGACACCACTGGATACCCTGGAGTTTCGCGATCAAACACGAGGTCCAAGGGTCTTTTTAACCTTTAGCGGAACACTTTGATAAATTTCAGTTAACCTTTATTTCAACCAGTCACATAGCTGGTTGATGCCATTGATAACATTGGGGCAATACATCTCCAGAAACTCCGTCTTAATTTCCTTGCCATCTTGAAGTCCATCAAAGGCACAGAGTGCCTGGGCACCATCAAAGTCCACGTACGCCAAGCGAAGTGTCATTTCAGTTGCTGGGCGGCCGAATTCATTACCCGGCAAGGTGGCCACACCGGTCTGTTCCAGTAATGTCTTACATAATGTCGGACTGTCGTGAATTCCTCTTTCAGCCAAACGTTCCTTAAGCGGACTAAAATCAGGGAACAGGTAGAAACCACCGGTAGGAGGAGAGAGTGTAGCCCCGGCTTGTTTTAATCTCATGTAAATATATTTACCCAGATAACGCAGGACTGTGCGGGAACTAGTGAGATAGTTCTCTATTTCCATGCCGCCGGAAAATGCTCGGATGGAGGCATACTGTATAGGTGCGCTGGTGGATGTATAGGTTTCACTGGCGACCACGGCCATGGCATCCAGTAACCAACGGAGGTTGGCTGGAAACGTAAACGTTCCTAAACGCCAGCCTCCGGCACCACACCATTTGCTGAGACCGCTGCTGATAACAGTGCCTTCCGGGTAATATCTGGCAACAGACACATGTTGCCCACGGTGATGAAGCTCGCCATAAATTTCATCTGAGAGTAAAATTATTTTGTATTTTCTGGCAATCTTTGCGATTTGTTTTAATTCATCACTGGTATAGGTGTCACCTGTGGGGTTGGATGGGTAGTTCAGGATAACAATCCTGGGACGGCTGGGGTCATCGCTGCAAATCTTGTCCAGTTCTTCAGGCATCAAGCGCCAGTCATTTTCCGGCGTGGTTTGTGCCCAATTTATTTTGCGGCCGATAATCTGGGCCTGGGGCGCATATGAAACCCAGCTGGGAGTGGGAATAACCAGATCACCGTAATAGACAAGCTGCAACAAAAACATCAATTCCTTGGAGCCGGGACCGATCAGGACGTCTTGCCCGGTGCAATCTATCCCCTGGCGGCGGCGGTTAAAATCCGCCACGGCATCGCGTAATTCCCTAAGGCCTCGGACGGGCAGATAATCCTTCTGGTAGGCATTGACCTTGAGTTCATCCACCACTGGTTGCGGGACAGGGAAGGGTGACTGGCCAAGGCCAAGTTTATATATGGTCTTGCCTTCATGGGCCAGCTTTGCACTGAGTTCATTGATGGCAAGGGTGGCGGATTGTTTCAGACCCCGTACATTCAGGTTTATATGCATGTCCGGAGAACGGTTTGAACGTGTTGCCATAGGTCTATTTGAGCTTATTTATACTTTTCAAACGGTATATTCATTTAACTGTATAATAGGATAATTTAGTCATAATATATATCATGGATCTCGAATCAATAAACCGGCAACTGGAGCTTCTGGTCCAGGGTATACTTGAGTGGTCTACCAGCCCGCAGTTTTACTCACAGATAGGGATCATATTTCTTACTGTCTGTATCGCATTCATCATTGACCGGATTTTTACCCAGACTATCCCCCTGCTCAAGACTGAACCCACATCCGGGCGCTTACTGGCGCTGAGAAAACAGATGCATCATGCGGGAGATCTAATCATTCCCGTATTGTGTATATTACTTTTAAATATTGCAGATGAAATCAGCATGCTGCTGATTCATCAAAGCTGGTTAATCAAGCTGGCTGAAAGTATCGCCATCATCATTACCCTGTACCTGATTATAACCCGGTTTACCAAGAAGAAACTGGTCCGCTCCATGATTAAATGGATTGTAATTCCCATTGTTCTTCTTCAGGTCTTTGGCTGGCTAGATGAAGTAACGTCTTTCCTGGATTCCATCTATATGCAGATCGGTAATATCCGATTATCACTATATGGTATTTCAAGGTTGCTCGTATTTGGCGTTATCCTGTTTTGGCTGGGACGTATATCCAATAATATTGGTGTGCAGGTGATCCGCAATCAGGACGACCTTGAAATTGGAACCCGTGAAGTCTTTGCAAAGTTATTTCAGGTCACACTTTATTTTATTGTCTTTATTCTGTTACTGCAGTTAATGGGAATAAATTTTACAGCCCTGGCAGTGTTTGGTGGAGCGCTTGGTGTGGGACTGGGGTTTGGCCTGCAGTCCATTGCCTCGAATTTCATCTCTGGAATCATCATACTTTTGGATAGATCGATTACCGTAGGAGATTATATTCAGCTTGAAGATGGACGTGCGGGAAAGATACGCGAATTAAATATGCGGTCCGCCATTCTTGAGACCTATGATGGCAAGGACATCATGGTCCCGAATGAACAGTTCATTACCACCAATTTTGTCAACTGGACCCACAAGAACCAGAAGCAACGTTACCCTATTGAGTTTACCGTAGCCTATGACACGGACCTGGACCTGTTGTTTGAAGAAGTACGAAAGGTAGTCGCCAGCCATCCAAAGGTCATCAGTGGGGAAGATGTTCCCATAGAGGAGCGGCCTGATGCGGAAATTGCGGGTTTTGGCAATGATGGTATTGATATCCTGGTGGAATTCTGGATGGAGGGTATCGACGATGGTGAAAACCGGGTGGGTGCAGACCTGTTACATATGATCTGGAAAGTCTTGCAGGAGCACAATATCGAGATCCCCTATCCGCAACGTGAGGTTCGTGTTCTCAATCCGGAAGATTTATCAAGAACGTGACTTCGATAAAACAATTTCAGAAATTAATGATGGAACTAGTGATATTTCTGTTTATGTAAAAAAATATCTGAGTTAATTTTTTCTCATAATATATATTCAATATGACTCCACAACATGATTTTCAGATAATCGGCTGGCGGGAATGGATCGCCCTGCCGTCGCTTGGTATTCCTGCCATTAAAGCCAAGGTGGATACCGGCGCGAGGACGTCTGCATTACACACCTTTTATATAGAAGAGTATGCTGTAAATGGTAAACCATATGTGAAGTTTGACATCCATCCGGTGCAAAAAAGAACAGATATCGTTATCTGCTGCGAGGCGAAAGTTAAAGATAAACGCAATGTTCGGGATTCCGGTGGTCATGAAGAAGAAAGGTATGTCATCGAAACTGATGTCAAAATTGGTGATTTTCAGGAACCCATAGAAGTTACTTTGACAAGCCGTGATGATATGAAATTTAGAATGCTGATAGGAAGGTCTGCACTTGCATACCAAAAATTTTGTGTTGATCCGAACCAATCGTATTTACTTGGTGAGCGGATTAGAAAACACGCCTTAATGTTTAAGGAAAACTAGAATGAAAATAGCTGTACTTTCAAGAAATAAAAATCTTTATTCCACAAAAAGGCTGGTGGAGGCCGCACAGAACCGTGGACATGAAGTACGTGTCCTGGATGTGTTGCATTGTTATATGAATATCACCTCAAAAAAACCTGAAATACACTTGAAGGGTGAAGTACTGGAGGGATTTGATGCCGTTATTCCCAGAATAGGTGCATCGGTGACATTCTATGGAACTGCGGTACTGCGACAATTCGAAATGATGGGTACATACCCTTTAAATGAATCAGTGGCTATTTCCCGTTCCAGAGACAAATTAAGGGCGTGCCAGTTACTTTCACGAAAAGGGATTGGTTTGCCCATCACAGGATTTGCTAACAAACCTGATGACATACAGGACTTGATTAAGATGGTGGGTGGAGCTCCGTTAGTAATTAAACTGCTTTCCGGCACCCAGGGCATTGGTGTGGTGTTGGCGGAAACAAAAAAGGCAGCGGAAAGTGTGATTGAGGCATTCCTTGGTCTGAATGCCAGCGTCCTGGTGCAGGAATTTATCAAGGAGGCTGGAGGAGCTGACATTCGCTGTTTTGTAGTAGGCGAACGGGTTGTTGCGGCGATGAAGCGTCAGGGTCAGGAAGGAGAATTTCGATCAAATATACACCGGGGAGGGACAGCTGAAATTGTAAAACTTACTACTGAAGAGAGGAAGACAGCGTTGCGGGCAGCAAATACCATGGGGTTAAATGTTTGCGGTGTGGATATATTGCGTGCAGATCGAGGACCGGTGGTAATGGAGGTAAATTCTTCTCCCGGACTTGAAGGAATCGAGGCAGCCACGGGGAAAGACATCGCCGGTAGTATTATTCAATTTATTGAAAAGAATGCCAAGCAGGGCAAGACCCGTACCAAGGGTGGCCAGTAGTTCATGCGAGACGTTTTTAAAATCGGTGGCATATCTATAAAGCCCGGTGAAAAATCTTCCGTAGATTTTCGAGTTCCTGATCTTTATACCCATACAGGCATTACCATGCCTGTATCTGTTATCCATGGTAAAAAACCCGGCCCTGTATTGTTCATATCGGCAGCCATCCATGGTGATGAGATCAATGGGGTGGAAATAATACGCCGGGTCTTGCATTCAAAAAAAATAAAATATCTCAGAGGGACATTGGTTGCTGTCCCGGTGGTCAATATCTATGGTTTCATAAACAAGACCCGCTATCTTCCAGATAGACGAGACTTGAACCGCTCCTTCCCGGGGTCGGATAAAGGATCGCTGGCAGGACGTATGGCTGACATATTCTTACAGGAAATCGTTTCCAGGTGTGACTATGGAATTGACCTGCATACTGCTGCCATACACCGGGACAACCTGCCCCAGGTCAGGGCGGTCCTGGATGATCCCGAGACGGAACGTATTGCCAGGGCATTTTCTGTACCAGTTATTCTGAATACCAATATTGTGGAAGGTACTTTACGACAATCAGTCGAAGAAATGGACATACCTGTGGTGGTATATGAGGCAGGTGAGGCCTTGCGGTTTAATGAAGTTGCAATACGGGCCGGATTTGAAGGTGTGATTTCAGTGATGCGTGAACTGGGCATGTTAAGAAAGCAGGTACGTCGTAAAGCCAAGCCTGAACCTTTGGTTGCTAAATCCAGCACCTGGGTCCGAGCTTCACAAAGTGGTCTTTTAAGGGCAATTGCACCATTAGGCGCCAGTGTGAAAAAAGACGAAGTCCTGGGGATCATCTCTGATCCCTTTGGAGAAAAAGAAGAAAATGTCTTTGCATCAGCAAGAGGAATAATAATTGGTAAAACCAATATTCCATTAGTCAATGAAGGTGAGGCCCTGTTTCACATCGCCCGATTTGAAACTAAGGACAACGCTGCAGAACAGGTTGAAGAATTTTTGCATGAAATGAATCCAGCTACAGATCAGACCCCGGCAGGCGAGATACCCATTGTCTAGATAGAAATTCCAGGTCTCTGTTAGCTTGAACTAATTCTTTAGATATCTTATCGAAGTATTCCAAATGCGATTATTAAATCAAATTATATTCA
The DNA here is from genome assembly GCA_030835405.1 of Gammaproteobacteria bacterium. Classification (GTDB taxonomy): domain Bacteria; phylum Pseudomonadota; class Gammaproteobacteria; order Eutrophobiales; family Eutrophobiaceae; genus Eutrophobius. The sequence goes on from JAURPG010000097.1 coordinate 13,824, forward strand.
TCATATTACTCATTCAGATTCCTTCATATGTGAATGCAGATCTTGTTATTGAGGTTTCAGGTGTCAATAACGGACTTAAGACGGTTCTACTGAATAATCTTTCTATTTACAGGCAGAGAGATAATGAAAAACTAACGGATACCAGTATAAGGGCCTTATACCTCAGGGCAGATGATGAAATCGTAAATTCATTACGGGCCAATGGATACTATCAACCAGAAATAGAGCAATCGCTGGAACAGGTTGAGGAAAACTGGACGGCGAGGTTTAACGTTAACCCGGGTGAACCGGTACTAGTTAAAAGTATCGAGCTAAATATCATCAGTGATGAACCCGATGCTGATTTCATATCTCGTCTGAAGTCATTATTCCCATTGAAGACTGGAGACCGTCTGATACATGGTCAATATGAATCTGGAAAAGTTGCTATTCAGGATGCAGCGTTACAAAGAGGGTATTTTGATGGGCAATGGGGAACGCATACACTACAAGTCTCAACTGATGACTATTCCGCCGATATTATTTTAACCTTTAATGCAGGCACCAGATACCGGTTTGGGGAAGTGATTATAGCTGATACTGTGATCAATAGTGATCTGGTCAATAACTTGCTCGCTGTTAAGACAGGTGAGTTATATGAGGCTGAAAAACTGGTTGAAACCCAGAATACACTTCAGAATACCAGATATTTTGAACAGATTGTTGTTCGTACCGGTGATGTTGATCACCGGGAAAAAACCATACCTGTATCCATTGAGATTCAGGAGCGCAATAAACATGCCTACCGCGTGGGAGTTGGATACGGCACTGATACAGGAGCCAGGCTGGTGGGTTCCTGGGACACCCAGTATCTGAACATGAAAGGCCACAGGCAGGAGACGGATTTGCGTCTTTCGCTGGTCAGGAGTTCATTGTCCTCTGCCTACCTGATTCCATTTTTCAGAGAACAGGATGCGGAACTGGGTATTACCGCTTCCGTATCAAGAGAAGATACCGATACCTCTGTGAGTAATAAATTTGATTCCAGTGTGCAACATCTGAATCAACGATGGGGCTGGAATGAGACTATTAGCCTTACCTATCAATATGAAGACTATAGAGTAGCTGATTTAAGTGATGCCAGCCATTTGCTGATCCCATCGATCAACTACTGGCGTTCGGTGAGTGATAATCCACTTTATCCCCGACGAGGTTATCGTTTAAGCGCAGATTTAAAAGGCTCGGTAAAAGGACTGATATCCAATGTCCACTTTCTGCAACTACGCTTGAGAGGGAAGTATATCCATCCTGTGGGTAATGATGGGCGCCTGATCGGGCGCAGTGAGGTTGGTGCGTTACTGGCGAGTGAATTTTCAAACCTGCCTTCAAGCCTGAGGTTTTTTGCTGGTGGTGATGACAGCATCAGAGGTTTCGACCTTAATACGCTGGGACCGTTAAATGCATCCGAAGGAGTTATTGGCGGTACTTACCTGGCTACAGGTAGCGTTGAGTATGAACACAGATTATTTGGCAAATGGAGTGCTGCTGTATTTTCAGATTTCGGTAATGCATTTGATGACTTCTCTGAAAAGTTTGAATACAGTGTCGGCACAGGTTTGCGATGGCAGACCCCTGTAGGTCTATTCCGGCTTGATGTCGCCGTTGGACTATCCAGAGACGATAACCCCATCAGGCTTCATATCATCCTGGGGCCTGAATTATGAAAAAAATCCTCACAGCCATCTCTGTGCTAGTGCTGGTGCTACTGGTATCCGGATTTTGTATACTGAATAATCAAGCTGGACTGAACGTACTACTTGCACTGATAGACAAGGGGGAGTTATCTGTCTCGGCAGAGGTCCGCTCCGGTTCCCTGATGTCTGGATTCGAACTGGAAAATGTAAAGCTTTCTATTGATGCAGGGGATGTCTCGATAAACCATTTCCGGCTTGAATGGGACCTGCTAGATTTTCTTTTTACCGAGAAGCGGATTCAATTGCTATTGCTGGAGGATGTTATCTACCTTGCAAACATTGAGGAACAACCTCCCGAGCAGCCACCCCTGGAATTAAATATACCGGACTTGTTGTTTGATAGTTTTATCATAACTAACCTACAGGTCCAAAATGCCGATGAAAGCGGATCATTCCAGCTCGAACATCTACAAGCCAGTTTTCAGGTTGTAAATAACGTGATTTCCCTTTCAGATTTTATGGCCAGAATGCAAAATCTGGAATTGAACTCAAATGGCTCTTTTCTGTTACAACTTCCTTATACAATTAACCTGTCTACAGATGTAATATATACCACCGGTTCAGGAAGGCAAATTACTGGAAACGTATCCATTGGTGGCGAACTGAATCAAATCCAGACAACAATAGACATCCCGCATGGTAATGCCACCATATCAGTAGCGGACATTTCCACGTCCCCGGTCTGGACAGCAAACTTATCGCTGTCAGAATTCAGGCCTGACGAGATCGATATAACCTTGCCCGAAGTAGGTGTGAATCTTGATCTGAATATGCAGGGAACGGCCACAACGGCAACAGGTAACAGCATGATAAACCTGGACTATTCTAGTCTAACTGTTGCCGAAGGTGGGGTGGCTGGAGACCAGGGATCAATTATAATCCCGGATGAGTTCCAATTAGGATTTGATACCCGATTGGATACTGATAACCAGCTCATTACCATTAATGAAATTTCGATCTCCACAGGTGATATTCGCATTAACTCATCAGGAGTTTTCAATTTCCTGGAAAAGCAATTCAATATCGCTATCAACTGGTCTGATTGGCTAATCAATATTAGTGAAGACCTGCCACCTGTCGCTGCCAGTGGAAGAATGACCCTGGATGGAGAACTGGATTCCTATAATATCAGTTCAAGTGTGTCTATAACCGGTTCAGGCCCAATACCTTCCACCTCATTGTCTATCAATGGTGAGGGCGACCTGGATGGATTACGAATTGAACCATTAGACCTACAATTACTTGACGGCGCAATATCTGCAACAGTTGGTGTCAACTGGGCTGATAGCATCGAAGCCGGGATTACCTGGGAAGGAGAAGCCCTGAACCCGGCGGTAATCTGGATCGAATGGCCGGGACGTTTAAATACTTCTGGAAACCTGAGATTAACTCAAATGAATGAGACATGGTCCTGGGTAGCGGATGGGATAGACATATCTGGGTTTTTGAAAGATGCCCCATTAACTGTGAACCTGGTTGGTGACTCCCAGATAGCAGCTGAAATCAATCTTTCGGCCAGAGCAGACTATGCCAACATGGACATGATATTTGATGGTACGATCAGTGATGAACTGGATATCAACTGGGAGATCAATACCCCGGATCTTTCCCGCGTCGATGAATCTTTGGCTGGCGAAGTATCCAGCACCGGGAATGTAACGGGAACACTGGATTTCCCTGAAATTAATGCACAAATATCCGCAAATAACGTTGATTCACCCTGGGGGAGTTCCAGGCAGGTTGCCGTTTCCATGAATACAGGTGTCGATATAGCGAGTGATATTAATGCGGCTATATTCCTTGAGGGAATGACTATGGATGAAACGGAGCTGGAATCACTGCAGGCAGACCTGACCGGGACAAGAGCTGCTCATTCATTCAGTGTTGCTGCCAAATTACCTGACCTGGATTTGAATGTCAGTGGACTTGGTAATTATATTGATTCGAACTGGCGTGGTGAAATCCAGGTCATTGAACTGGCACATGAACGGTTTGAGACATGGACCCTGGCTGATACGACTGCGTTGGCAATTTCAAACAGCCGTTATGCATCAGGACCGTTATGCATGCGTCATCCCAGTGGATCGATATGTCTCGAAGGAATGTATGAACCAGAAACTGGCTACTGGTCTATTGATGCGAAATCAAGTCGCATACCTTTATCTTTGCTCCAGTCAGAATTACCTGGCGCACCGGAGATAGATGGTCGGGCGGATGTTTTTTTACAGCTGAACGGAAACAATTCCCGCCCCGAAACCGGAATAGTGCGACTGGATATTCCAGATGGCCAAATTTCTATGGCGCACTCTGATAATAGTCAGCACATCATACCGCTTGAAGGGACCTTCCTGGAAGTGAAACTGGAGGCTGCCACATTAACAGGCGTAGCTACAGTTCCAGCGTTGAATGAAAATTTCAAACCAGTGCTGGTGAATGTTGAGATGACCGGGTATGAAGATTTGAGTGCATTGCCTTTAGACCTGCCAATCAAGGGAAAACTTGTGGCCGGTGGAGATGACCTGTCGTTGTTATCCCTTATCACGCCCGAACTTGAAAGTCTTCTCGGGAGTTTTGATATAGATATTAATATTGCCGGGACACTGCACGAACCACAATTTCAGGGTAAGGCGGAGATTACAAATGCAAGTTATCAATTTCTCGACCTTGGCATTGCTATCGATGATATCAACCTGGTGGGTACAAATATGCCTGATTTCGGGTATGAAATTAATGGTCAGTTACGCTCCGGGGATGGGATCATTCAGGCGGAAGCAAGTGTCCAGCAAATTACAAGGGAAGGGATTGAGTTAACAGCCGAGTTGTCAGGTGAAAATTTTGAAATGGTAAACCTGCCGGAGCTATGGGCGATTGTAAATCCGACGATTCAATCCAGACTTAGTGTAGGTAATCAGTATTATCAGGGAGATATCATGATCCCGGCTGCCTTAATTGATCTGGATGAGGCAGTTAATACCGCGGCCATTTCCGATGATGAAATCGTCGATGGAAAGAAACTCAATGACCAGACTGAAGTAGTTAACCAGCATATCAGTGTGAATGTTAGCCTGGGGGATGAGGTTGAAATCAGGGGGATGAGAATTACCGGAAAACTCAGTGGTCAGTTATTTTTGTCTAATATCAATACCAATAATATTCTGGTTGCCGATGGTGAGATTGCCATTATCGATGGTAAGTTTGCCGCCTATGGGCAGGAACTGACTATTTCCGAAGGCAGGCTAATCTATAATAAGGTCTCCATCGAAAATCCCACGTTATCCGTCAAGGCAATTCGAAATGTTGACGATATCACTGTTGGTGTATCCGTAAGTGGTTATTTGTCATCCCCAACCGTGACACTTTTTTCGTCGTCAAGCCTCCCACAGGAAGAGATTTTGTCTTATATTGTTTTTGGACGGCCATTGAATTCTCTTACCTCGGGAGAAGGCCAGGACCTGATTGGCGCGGCTACGGCACTGGGTATCTCCAAAAGTGGTTTACTCACGGAGAAAATTGCCTCTACCTTCGGACTGGACCAGTTCAGCCTTAGTGGCTCGACAGCACAGGATGCCTCTATTGTGGTTGGAAAATATATCAATCCCAGACTGTATTTAAGTTATGGTCTTGGAATAGTCGATCGGATCAGTACCGCTAGATTAAATTATAAACTCTCAAACAGTTTTTCCCTGGAAGCCGAGAGAGGCCAGGAAGCAGGGGTTGACGTTTTCTATAATATCGAAAAATAAAATAGTTCAGGCACTTTATTTCGCTATCACGTAGAATTCAGTCTTATGCATCAAATCGCATTAGACCTATTATTACTGCTCTCTGGAGTATGGATTGTCGCTGTTACCCTGCGTCCCCTGGGCCTGCCCACGGTGATGGGGGAGTTGATTGTAGGTGTACTCCTAGGACCTGCGGTTTTTGGCCTCATTACCCCCAACGACGCAATACAATTATTGGCGGAACTGGGTATCTTTTTCCTGATGTTCCATGCTGGAATCGAAACCCAGCCGGTCGAGTTTTATGATTCATTAAAAAAATCATTTGGCGTGGCCGTGGTAGGTGCATTAGGTCCGTTCATTGTCAGTTTTGGTGTTGCCAAGCTATTTGGCCTGGATACCACCGGTGCCATCTTTATTGGCCTGACTATGGCCGCGACCGCTGTAGTCATTACCCTGAAAACACTGAAAGATCTTGGGCTGGCAAATACCCGGATAGCGAGAATATTTCTTGCCAGTTGCGTGATAGACAACCTGATTACGCTGATCTTTTTTGGTCTGGTGATAGGTGTGCTAACGGGAGGGACCTTCGAACCTGTCAGCATAATCATTAGCCTGGCTAAGGTGACCGGCTTTTTTGTTGTTGCCATGGTTATGGGCAGGTTCATATATCCCCGTTTAACAATGCCGTTCCGGTCCAAGGGTGGTAAAGGCTTTACATTTGTGCTGATGGTGGCATTTGGGTTTGGTTTATTTGCTGAGGCCATTGGGTTACATATGATTATCGGTGCCTATCTGGCAGGCCTGTTCTTTGAAGCAAAAGTTGCTCATCCCAACCTGGTGAGGATTGTTAAAGACCGGACCTATGGGATTGCCTATTCTTTTCTGGGGCCAATATTTTTTATTTCCCTTGGATTTTCAATTACCTTTGATATCAGTCTATCAGGATTGGGTTTTATTATCCTGCTGACTATAGCACTCATCATTGGTCAGATTGTCAGTGCCGGGAGTATGGCATTGCGTATAGGCTTACCGTTTCGGGAGGCATTAACAGTCGGAGTAGGGCTTTGCAGCCGGGCTGAGATGTCATTTATTATTGCGTCTTTGGCCCTGGCTCAGGGCGCAATCGACCAAACGATTTTTTCATCATTGATCCTGACTGCATTTGTATTGAACATATTTACCCCACTGGGCCTGAAAGGCTGTGCGGTTTTACTTGCAGGCAAGGCGGCCAGGGACATCAATGCCACCAGTGGTGTCCTGCAACTGGATACCTTTGATGAACCCTTGATTGACGAAAGTATAGAGGGTGAATTGCTCAGGTCTTTGCCTGATCTAACTGATACGATAGTCATCTTTGGTCATGGCCCGGAGGTGGATTCCTTTATCGATGAACTGGCGAGTCGAAATATTTCCTTTGTTATTGTTGTGGATAATGAAGATCAGGGTCGTAAACTATCAGGTAGACACTATCATACGGTCTACGCATCATTATCAGATGAACACGATCTGGATCTTTCTCCGGTTGTTGAGGCCAGGGCCATCGTCGCCAATGCCCGGGATGAAGATGATGCAACGCTAGCCATGCGTGCCCGCGAACTGGGTTTTAACGGGCCGCTAATCGCACTTATCGATAATCCTAACCGCCGGGCACCCATGCAAATGGCTGGAGCAACAACCGCATTTACCCCAAACCATGTCCTGGCAGCAGTGGCAGCGGTTAGGGCCAGTGACAAGATTGGACCTCGTATTACTGGGGTCCAACCGTTAAAACACCATCTTGAAATTGCTGAGATCCGTATTCATAACAACAGCCCGTTAAACAACAAGACACCCACCGACCCTATCTGGAAAAATACAGGCGCACATATTGTCGCGCAATGGAAAAACAATGCATTATTACCAGGACCTGGCACAGGGGAATACTTCAAGATTGGAATGATACTCGTTGCTGCCGGGACACCAGACAGCATCAGACGTATCAGTGAAATATCCCATCCCATTACCAAGCAGGGCCCTATTGTTGTGGTCGGGTATGGTGATGTGGGTAATAAACTGGTGGAGATGTTACAGGCAGCGGGTGAAACAGTCTGTGTTGTAGCCAGCGAGGAGGTCGATGGAGTCGATGTGGTTGGTGACATACTTGATACTGATGTGTATGACCATGCCGACGTGTTGGATGCAAGGGTTGTGATACTAACTTGTGAAGATGATAATACCTCGGTACTGGCGTCTACTGTGATTAGGAACTATGCACCGGATGTCCCAATTATTGCCTGTACCCAATTAGAGGAAAGCGTAGGTCGTAGCCAGCAGGCCGGTGTGGATTTTGCAGTATCCGTCAGCGAGGTGTCTGGTCAGTTACTTGCCCACCATATTCTGGGTGATATGGTTTCACAGCAGACGCATGTGAAGTTGGTAAGATTGGCAGCAGGTAATCTTGCAGAATCTCACCCGTCTCAAACTAAAATTCATGACAGGACGTGTTGTACTATCATTGGTATTGTGAGAAAAGACACCGTTATTATTGATTTTCCTGAATCATTTAAAATTGAAGAGTCTGATGATATCTATATCTGTGGTCTGACTGGTTCCTTCGACTCCCTGTATCGGGAGATTGGGATAAATTGAGATCCTTAAAGTTTGAGGACTTTAATTAACCAGTCAGAAATATCCGCTATCTCTTCAGCGCTGACGCTATGTTGAATAGGATAGGTCAGGTATTCAGGGTGATACCCCAGGTATTCAATCGCTTCAACTGCTTTTTTTCCCAGGGGCTCCGGCACCACCATATCATGTGTACCATGGCAGATAATTATAGGTAACGACTGGTTTGCCTGATGGGGCTTGATGGTTTCAGAGGTGGCAAGATAGGTAGACAGTGCCATTAATCCTGCCAGTGGCTCAGGGTAGGTCAGGGCCACCTGGTAGGCAACTGCACCACCTTGTGAGAAACCGGCAATGACGATGCGTTCTGATTTTACTCCGCGCTCAATTTCACGTTGAATAAGTTTATTAATCTCAACAGATGATTTCATAATTTGATCATGATCAATGTGCCTGTCCATTGTCATGTCGATAATGTCGTACCAGGCGGGCATGACCATGCCGCCATTAATTGTGACAGGAATAGAGGGTGCATGTGGAAATACAAATCGGACACCGGCTGAGGCTGGGAGCCTCAGCTCTGGCACAATCGGTTCAAAATCATGACCGTCCGCCCCAAGGCCGTGTAACCAGATGACACTGGAATCGATATGGTGAGATGTTTCAACTTCTACTGCGGGTAAATATTCCATTTGTAAACAAGTTCCTGGTATTTTAATGGTTAATCAATGCTACACTTTTAATTATCATGAATGAAAACGCACAGGATATCAGACAAAGCCCCGTGACGGTATTTCGGACCCTGGGATTGACCAAGACCTATGAGATGGGAGATGTAAAGGTCCATGCCTTGCGCAGAGTTGATTCTGAATTATATTCAGGTGAACTGGTAGTGTTATTGGGTGCTTCCGGGAGTGGTAAGTCTACCTATATGAACATCCTGGGAGGTCTGGATAGACCGACCACGGGTGAGGTGTATTATGAAGAACATGATCTCACCAATGCTACAGAATCTGAACTAACAGAGTATCGAAGAGAGCATGTGGGATTTGTGTTCCAGTTTTACAACCTGATTCCCAGTCTAACAGCCCTGGAAAATGTCTCAATCGTCACTGAGATTTCAGAAGATCCCCTGGATCCCAAAGATGCCCTGGGGTTAGTCAATCTGACACAACGCATGGATCACTTTCCTTCAGAATTGTCAGGTGGTGAACAACAGCGGGTAGCAATTGCCCGGGCCATCGCCAAGAATCCTACTGTTTTATTGTGTGATGAACCCACCGGTGCACTGGACTCTGAAACCGGAAGCCTGGTGTTGTCCGCCATAGAACAAATCAATAGAGAACTAAATACAACGACAGCGGTTATCACCCACAATATTGCCATTAGTAGAATGGCAGATCGAATCATTCATCTGGCCGATGGGGTAATAACAGATGTAGAGGTGAATACGAATAAAGTTCACGTAAAAGACATTAAATGGTGAGCATTTGAGGGCTATTAACCGAAAACTTTATCGTGATTTACAGGATACCTGGGGTCAGGCCCTGGCGATCATTCTTGTTATTGCTGCGGGGACATCCACATTTGTTATGTCTATCTCTACCTATGACACCCTCGTACAAACCCGCGATGCATATTACCGTGATTATCGATTTGAAGACATATTTGCGTCCTTAAACCGCGCACCGGAAAGTCTGCGGGAGGTTATCGAGTCTATTGAAGGTATTAACAAGGTTGAGACCCGTGTCGTTGCCTCAGCCAAGTTGACCGTGGCAGATTTTCCGGAGCCTGTATTGGGGGAGGTTGTATCCATTCCTGATTTTGGTGAGCCGACGGTAAACCGTTTATATCTTTTACAGGGAAGGTATCCAGACCCGGTCAGGGATGATGAAGTCATATTAAACCAGGTGTTTGCTAATGCCCATAATCTTGTTCCCGGTGACAGCTTTGAAATGATTATCAAGGGTCGACTTGAAACTATGCGGGTAGTAGGAATTGCCCTGTCACCAGAATATATCTATCAGGTTGCGCCCGGGGCGATCATGCCGGATTTTAAACGTTTTGGTGTTATATGGATGTCCCGAGATGCAGTAGGTAAGGCATTTGATATGGATAATGCTTTCAATAATGTGGTAATGACCTTACAACCCGGCGTAAACCCCAAAGACATAATTGAAAGGCTGGATTTACTTCTGGAACCCTATGGTGGTCGTGATGCACAGGAGCGGGAATGGCAGGTTTCTCATCGTATATTTAAAAGTGACATTGACCAGTTAGAACAGATGGCCGGCATGTTCTCCAGCATTTTCCTGGGGGTTGCCGCATTTCTTCTCAATATTGTCGTGTCCCGGTTAATCAATACGCAACGGGAGATTATCGCGGCACTGAAGGCGTTCGGGTATAGCAATATCGATATCGGGTTACATTATCTTGGTTATGTAGGAGTTATTATTACCATCGGCTTATTATTGGGGATTGCCGGTGGTATTTGGCTGGGCATAGCCTTAAGTAATCTATATATGGAATTTTACAGGTTACCCTATATGGAATTTGAGTTTCGCCTGAGTATTATTACTATTGCCGTAATGATCACCTTTCTGGCAGCTTCAGTGGGGACCTTGTTTGCAGTCAATCGCGCCGTCAAGTTACCACCTGCCCAGGCAATGAAACCAGAACCACCTGCAAAATTCAGAAAGACCCTGATTGAAAAGCTCAAGGTTTTTAGCCTCTTGCCTCAGATGGCCAGAATGGTAATACGCCACCTTTCAAGAAAACCGGTTAAGGCCAGTTTGTCAATTGCAGGCATTGCACTGGCCTGTTCCATTCTTGTGGTCGGTTCCTTCTTCCGTGATGCCCTGGAGTTTCTCATAGACATTGAATTTGGTCTGGCACAACGGGAAGACATGACCATAGTTTTTACTGAGCCCAGTTCAAGGAATGCTTATTATAATATATTGAATCTTGAGGGAGTCGATTATGGAGAAGTATATCGCTCCGTACCGGTTCGTCTGGTCAATGGTCATAGGACATATCTCACGGGTATCAATGGTTATCAAGAACAAAGAGACCTGCATCGACCTCTTGATACCAACCATGAACCAATTGATATTCCAACACAGGGTATATTACTGACAGATTACCTGGGGGAATTACTGGATGTAGAAGTTGGCGATATAGTAAATGTGGAAGTTCTTGAGGGCAGGCGACCGGTTGATCAGCTGAGGGTAGCCGGGCTGGTTAACCAGTATTTTGGTATCGGCGCCTATATGGATATCAATAGTTTGAATCGTATGATGCGGGAAGATGATGTAATCTCCGGAGTTTATCTGAAGATAGATCCAGCTTATGAACAACAGATCTATCATCAGCTGAAAGATATGCCCAGGGTAGCTAATTTTGAAACAAACCGTCATATCGTTCAGGCATTTAATGATACCTCCGCAGAAATGGTCTATATCTTTGTTGGGTTTATTTTTGGTCTTGCAGTAATTATTACTTTTGGTGTGGTATATAACACTGCACGTATTGCGCTGTCAGAACGTGGCCGGGATATGGCAAGCCTCAGGGTACTCGGATTTACCCGTGGAGAGATATCTTATATCCTGCTGGGGGAATTGGTAGTATTAACCTTGATTGCTATACCTGTAGGGATGATCATTGGCAGGTTACTTTCCTGGTATATGATCCAGGAGATCCCTAAAGAGATCTTCCGAGTGCCTTTAATTATCGAAAATTCAACCTACGCGATTTCAGCAACTGTTGTCATTATTGCATCAATATTGTCCGGTCTGGTGGTGAGAAACCGGCTCGATCATCTGGATTTGATTGGTGTATTAAAGACAAGGGAGTAATCATGTACTTAATTAAAAAGCATCCTGTTTTGGTTTTTTCCAGCCTGGTGATAATTATCATCATTGGAATTGGTTTCATACCACGGCCGGTCCTGGTAGATACGGTAGTTGTCAGCCGTGATTCATTGGTTGTTACCATTGAAGAGGAAGGTAAGACCCGAATTATTGATCATTATGTTCTGTCAGCACCGGTGGATGGCTATGCCCGTCGAATTGATTTGGATGTTGGCGACCCGGTAAATATGGGACAGGAGATCGTCAGTCTTGAACCATTGCGTTCCAATGTGCTGGATCCCAGAAGTCGGGCCGAGGCCGAGGCCAAGGTTTCAGCTTCAGTAGCGGCATTAAATGCTGCAGAGCGAGATGTCCGTGCTGCTGAGGCGGATGCACAATATGCTACAGAGGAAGCCGAAAGGCTAAAACGACTATTTGATACCGGTGCTATTCCATTGGATCGCCTGCAGCAAAGTGAGGCAGCAGCAAGACGGACAACGGCAAGACTGGAATCGGCCAGGTACTCGGTACAGATCGCAGAATATGAAAAAATTTCTGCAGAAGCTGTACTAAAATATTCTACCGGTGAATCTGCAGAGGAAAATCTCGAGACAGTTTATATCAAGGCACCGGTGAGTGGGCAGGTATTGAAAATCCATCATGAGAGTGAAGGAGTTGTCTATAAAGGTGAAACTCTAATTGATATTGGTGATCCACTGTCTCTGGAGGTAGTTGTAGAAGTCCTGTCACGCGACGCGGTGAGGATTAGTCCCGGGACCAAAGTCATGTTATCACGTTGGGGTGGTGAGGAAATTCTGGACGGGGTTGTACGAACAGTAGAACCTGTGGGATTTACCAAAATTTCGGCATTAGGGGTTGAGGAACAGCGGGTATTTGTCATTGTTGATATCACTACACCGAAAGACAGATGGATGCGGTTGGGAGATAGTTATCGAATTGAGACTGCATTTGTACTTTGGGAAGAAGAAAATGTTTTGCAGGTACCATCAAGTGCACTGTTTAGGATCAATGATGATTGGGCCTTATATGCCATGGTGGACGAAGTTGCTGAACTGAGGATGGTAGAAACCGGGAAAAAGAGTGGCTTAATGACCCAGGTATTATCGGGGATTGATGAGGGAGACGTTATCATTAACCATCCAGGGGATAATCTGGATGAGGGTAGTCGGGTCCGCTCCAGGTAAAAGGCTGTATAAATCACTGTTCGGGATAGACACTATTTAGCGTATGATGCAGTGAGTATGGGAAAGATATCTCAATTCGTAAGATCTCATCTACGTTTAATCACCGTATTTTTGTTCCTGTCCTTTTTAGCCATTACAGCCTACTCTCAGGGTTACCGGGGCAGTAGTTATGGCAGATATATTATTCCCCAGCATGCACCACCAAAAACGGAACTGGTGGTTGCCCGTTGGCGTTTTGGTACAAATGGCTGGTTTGGACATCGTGGCTGGTCCCATAATTATCCGGAGTCAGACCAGAATCTGAATGAATTTATTCACCGTACTACAGGTATAAATGTCGATGTCATGTCTTACCAGATTGTAGATCTCGCCAGTGATGAGATTTTTGAATACCCATTTGCTTATGTATCAGAGCCGGGAGAAATGGAATTGACCCTGCAAGAAGTCAGAAATTTGCATGAATATGTCGCCAGGGGAGGTTTCATACTAATGGATGATTTTGATGGTCCTGCGCAGATAGGTAATATGAAAAATCATGTACGCAGGGCATTCTCTGACAGAAATTTTATTGCACTGGATACTTCACACCCGCTGTTCAAGGTACATTTCAACCTTGAAGATTTAAACGGCATGGCACCATATGTGCCCGGGGGAGACATCAGTTATCATGGTATCTTAAATAACGAAGGCAACGTTGGCATTGCAGCTGGGTTTAATAATGACCTGGCCAATTTCTGGGAGTGGTATTATCAGGGATGGATGCCATTAAAACCCTCAACTGATGCATTTCGGTTGGGGGTAAATGCTGTAGTGTATTCCATGACCCACTAGAACCAATATCAAAATTGATATTTCAGCTTTCTGCTTCATTATCGCCTTTTGTCCTGGCACATAACCCAGTACACCTCAATTAATATGACTTAATTATAAATATTGTAAGGAGTTCCAGGTGTAACTTTAAGTGTAATTTAATATAATACCGCTCTGATATGGATGTAAACTACTGACCGGATGTATACTATAATTTCCTACCCGCGTTAGATAATGCATTATTAATAAGAAATCCATTTGCATCTGGTTGGTATGATTTAAAAATGTGTTCGCAAAACATTAAATAACACCACCAGAACCAGCCCGGGAGAATCAGGTGTTTAAAAGAGGATATGGACAAGTGAAAAAATTACTGACACTGGCAGGATTGCTATTGTTATCGATTCAGGTGAATGCCATTGTCATGGTTGTTGAAACGCCATTGGGTGACTTTCAAATTGATTTACTTGAAGATGAAGCCCCTAACACTGTTAATAATTTTATCAGCTATATCAATGATGGCAGTTTTGAAAATTCTTTTGTCCATCGAAGCTCAACCGGGTTTGTTATTCAGGCGGGGTCATATACCTTGGTTGACGAGACTCTGGAAGAGATAGAGAAAAAGGACCCTGTTGTGAATGAGTTCGGTCGTTCCAATATCAGGGGCACGGTTTCAATGGCCAAGGTAGGTGGTGATCCCAATAGTGCCACCAGTTCCTGGTTTATCAATATGGCAGATAATTCAGAAAATCTGGATAATCAGAATGGTGGTTTTACGGTATTCGGTGTCGTCCTCGGTGATGGGATGGACATTGTCGATGAAATCCATGCCTTATCTCTATTTGATGCCTCAGAGACTTCAGGAGCCGATTTTACTGAGCTCCCCTTGATAGATTATTCAGGGACCGGTGTGATCACCGCAGAGCACCTGGTCTTTACCCAGATAAGTCTTCCCGATGATTTGAATGAAATTACCGATCTTGCCATTACCAAATCGGTAAATATCACTGCACCTGCCCCGAATAATTCCGTCGAGTTTACTGTGACGGTATCAAATGATGGGACTGATGACGCAAATAGTATTGAGATTACTGATCCATTACCGGAAGGTATGGAGGTTCCCACGGGTATGGCGCCATTCACCAGTCTTGGTAGCTATGATACTGATACCGGTGTCTGGTCTATTGACACCTTATCGGCAGGTTCAAATGCCACCTTAAACCTGCCGGCGATTCCCCAGCAATTTGCCGACCCAGAATGTTTCGTAAACACAGCAGCGCTTTCTGACTTTGCCGGAGTGGATACAAATTTCGATAATAATAGTGCGAACTCTACAGTATATGTAGGTGGTATCTCTACATGTTCAAACCTGAGACTTAGTGTTTCCACAGATACATTCTTTGAGGCACGATGTTCAACAAGCTTCTCAGATGCTTTTGATTTTTTTGTGGAGGTAACAAATGATGGTCCGGATACGGCAGAAAACGTGGTGGTTACCATATCGGGTAGCCTGGATAGTACAGCCCAGGACGATATTGTCATTGATTTTGGGGAAATATTAGCCGATGCATCTAAGAGCCAGTTAAGAAGTTGGACGCTGGCGTGTAACAGGCCAGATAGTGTCGCAACTTATTCAGTTGTTACGACAAGTGATAGTAATGTATCAACAGGTAGTGTTCTCTCTGTTACGGGTGAAGATGATGTGCCGGACAATCCACCGACAGATGATACAAGTGATAACCCTACACCTGATAACAATAACAATGGTGGCGGTGGTGGGTTATGTTTTATTGCCACGGCAGCATATGGTTCTTATATGCACCCTCATGTGAAAGAATTAAGAGACTTTCGTGACGATGTATTACTGCATACAGAAATAGGCAGGCGTTTTGTTGCCTTGTATTACCAGTATTCGCCACCTGTTGCAGATATAATCGCTGATAATGTAGTGCTGAAAAGTATTACCCGGATATTGTTGACACCTGTGGTCTATGCTGTCATTTACCCGCTTGCTGCGTCATTTATTATACTGTTGTTAATGGGCGCACTGGTATTTAGGCATACACGCAAAGCCAGGTAAATGTCTTATTTGATCCTGATTGCAAAATAACCACTGGTAGAGCCACCTTCAACACTGCTGCATTGATAGACCTTTCCGTGACGGCTGGTGGGGATCATGATGTCAGTCCTGGGTTTGCAGACAGCATCCGTCTATACCAGTTCCCTGTAGGATTTGTCCAGCACTTCAATGGCATCACCCATGGTCAGGACAATCGCAACGTCATCGTTGTTTATAATCAGCATAATTTAGTTAAATGTTACAGTACCGAGAAGTCAGCAAATATACCATAAATTATAAGCACAGTAATTAAGAGTATGACACATGCCCGCTTCACCATCGGCCAGGGAGTCATATCCACGGCACTCTCAGCAGAGTCATTTTGGCTGTCTACCATGGGTATTAACTTACTGAATCCAAGTAATATCATGACCAGCAACAAAAATACCAGGCCAAGGAAATGGAATTCATGAATGGCATTGACCAGTCCGGTAAACGGCTTGACGAAATACCCCAATCCAATGATGGTGATACCTGTCAGTAGTGCTATCTTTGCGGCTATAGGTGGGACCTTCTTAAACAACATGCCACAAATTACAATGGAAAATATAGGAATAAAGTAAAGGCCGTTCATCTTCTGCAGGTAGGCGAAAATACTTTCATGGCGCATCAGTAATGGTGCGGTAGACATGGAAAAGATCGCCAGTACCCAGCCGAAAATTTTGCCGCTTTTGACCACCTGTTCGTTACTTGCCTCTTTATTAATGATCTTTTTATACAATCCAAGACTGAAAAGGGTACAAGTGCTGTTCAGTGCTGAGTTATAACTGGACAAAATAGCCCCCATCATGACCGCAGCAAAAAAACCCGCAAGCCCGGCTGGCAAGACACGGTTTACCAGCATGCCATAGGCTTGATCGGCATTTTCATTGCCAAGATCTGGAAACATGGAATAGGCGACAATGCCGGGTAACACCAGGAAAATGGGGCCGAGTAATTTCAACAGGCCTGTAGCGACGACTCCTTTTTGCCCTTCTGCTAATGATTTCGCGCCAAATGTCCTTTGTATTATCTGCTGGTTAGATGTCCAGTAGAAAAAATGTAATAACAACACACCACTGAACAAGGTGCTGAAGGGGACTGAACTGTCCCGGCTGCCAATGGAATTCAATCGTTCAGGGCTGGTATTTACGAGGACCTCAATGCCATTTGATAAACTGCCATTTCCCAATGTTGACAGGCTAAACCAGGCAATCATTAATCCACCCACTAAAAGCCCGATACCATTGATGGTATCAGACACCGCTACTGTCCTTAAACCTCCAAATAGCGCATAGAGTGAACCGATAATACCAACGGTCCAGACTACTAGCCACAGAAGGATTGCCCTGGATTCGATCCCAATGATGCCTGGAAGATCCAGTATCCCCATGAGACCAGTTGCGCCAGTGTAGAGGATAATAGGTAACAAAATAAATGCATAAGCAGATAAAAAAATGATATTAGTGATGACCTGGGTTTGATGATCGTACCGGATTTCCAGATATTCCGGGACAGTTGTGACACCATATTTAAGAAATCTTGGCAGAAAAAACAACGCCATGACCACCAAGGCAATAACGGCGATCACTTCCCAGGCCATTACCGACATCCCATCGATAAATGCTGCCCCATTAAGACCGACCATTTGTTCCGTTGATAGATTAGTCAATAATAGCGAACCTGCGATGAGCGGCCATGAGAGAGTCCTGCCCGCAAGGAAGTAACCCGTGATGGTTTTATGGTCATCTTTACGTGTAAAAAATAGGGTAAGGGCTGCAACCAGTGTAGTAAAAAAAATAAAAGAAATGATTGTCATACTTCTTCCCCAAGACAGGTCTGAATACCAGGAAAAGGTTTCAGTAATTCATGTAATTAGTATTATTATTGAGTTTATCTTACATTATCATATTAATAATTAGTATCTGGAAATGGTTATGCGTAAAACAATCAGTGTATTGATTTTCTTGCTTATATTGTCTATGCCGGGATATGCAGATCCAGTAGATGATGCCCTGGCAGTATTGAATAAATGGTCATTGGCATTTGCTGCGGCCGACGTGGATGGCATAGTAAAATTATATTCACCTGATGCCCTGTTTCTTGGTACTGGTAGTCCGTCAGTTGTTACCCAGACTGAGGGTATCCAAGAATATTTCGAGAGGGCTTTGTTAAATGATCGTCCCAGGACGGCGAGGCTAAAAAGTTATTCTGCCTTGGCGTTATCTGATTCAGTGGTGGTATTTTCAGGCCTGGACACCATTACCGGCACCCGTAACGGCAAACAGATGATATCTAATGGACGGGTTACGATTGTGGTGGCAAAGCGAGAAGGAGAATGGAAGATCGTCCAGTTTCACCGCTCCAGGTTACCGGGATAGCTCTTCAAGGTGATGTGAGAAATCGGTTAACGTACTGATTGTTATCGTAGGCGTAGCGTCCCAGGGGTCAAAGACCATTTTATCTGATCGTTTTACCCACGCGGTTTTCATCCCCACGTTCAGGCCTCCAAGAACATCAAAGGGGTTGCTGGATATTAGCCAGGTATTGTTGGCATCTGCACCAGTTTGTTTCAGAAAGTATCGATAAACCTCGGGGTTTGGCTTGAATGTTTTTACATCATCCACACTGATAATTGCTTTAAAAAAATTGCGTATACCTGCCGCTCTTAATACCTGGTCAACAGATTCTGGATCACCATTCGAAAATGCAAAACAATGATGCCCTTGCGATTGCAAGCGAGACAATGCCTCTAGAGCATCTTGAAAGGCCGGAAGCGAATTATATTTTGATAGAAGGTCGTTTTTTTGCTGGGTGGTTAAATCCTGTCCAACGGATTGACATGTAAAGTCCAGTGCCTGGCGAGTACATTCAGAAAATTTTACATAGTCCTTCATTAAGCCTCGGCGAAAAGAATACTCCAGTTGCTTATTGCGCCAGTTATCGGAAAATTGCTGTGCTTTTTCTCCAACCATATCTGTTAATAGTTCCACTACACCACTTGTATCCACTAGCGTGCCATAAACATCAAATGCAAAGGTATTGACCGTCATTTGTTTACATCTTCATTCTGGGAACTGAAATCGGTGATTTTACCAACGGAAAAATATTGTTTGCGTGGATTGATGATGGAAGGTCGGGAGATAAATAAATTATTAGGATAAAGTATATTCTCGATCCTCAGTGATGAGCCATATATTGAACATATTTATTTCGGCAATATATCCTTCGATATAATTATCAATATCAATAATTCTGATATAGTTTCCACGCCTGAAAGTTGGATGTAAAAGGATAATAAAAAAAGCTGTGACGTTACTAAGAATTGACCAGTTTGCAAATAATGCGACACCAGTTAACGTCAAAATTCCGGTCGAAAGTAATAACAGGTTCCTGAAATCAAAACCCCAGATTAGTAATAATATCGGGATCGCAAATAATAACAGGATGCCGTTAGCGTAATGGCTGGCAGTATTCAGTAATTCATCCTTGAATTTACTCGTTTCGATGGATTCCTTTATCTTGGGCCTGGTTGATTTGCTTATGAGATAAATACATATAAGTACAAGTAATGTAAGAAACACGTTTAAGGAATAAGTATTGTAAAAGATAGCCAGGCTATCCAGTATTTCTCCAAAGCTCACACAAATACCTCAATAATAAAATATAAAATCATCCGAATAGATAGATTGAACCGTCTTTAAACAAGAAAGTCATTTCTGATCTGTTGCAAAACAGTAAAATCTTCCTGCACCGCCTGTTGATCTGAAATCATCCAGAGAACAGCCCCGGGTTGCATGGGATGAATTCCAGGACGTATTCCAGCCACTTAGTCTGTCATGATGGCCAATCATGGCACTACCGTCGGAACCATCATAGGTCCAGTTATTACAGGTCAGATTATTACCTGCAGAAGTGGTGCCGGGAGGAAAGGCACGGCCATGAGAATCAGAGCCTGTAATTATGTCGTGTTCATTGCCAGTGCCCTCGGGTCGTACACGTCCATTTACCAGTTCGCCTCTTTCCGTCAGTGCAGTCTCCCGGTAGATTAGATTACTGTCACGTTGTATATCACCATGTAGATCGACAAGGCTGGCAGCGATCATCACGCCTTCGGCGTTATACCAGGGGCCATTGCCTATCCGGTCACGTGCATTAACAGCCGGTGTGGATTGTGTACCATGGGTGCTGAGATAGGCCCGCCAGGTATGTTGGCCTGCGCCTGCAGCCGAGGCGAGTTTCTGGCAAATGGCATCGGCACCTTCAAGCCCGCCTAAATTACCATTTTGCGTAGTACTGGTTACAAAAAATGTCATTTCATGCGCACGATTCGATTGCCCTGCTACCATATTTGAAATCAGCAACATAATTATTGTCATCACGAATATAATTGGATTGTTTTTCATTTACTCATCCCCCGTTCTTTAACTATATATTTCAAATCTAACTAACAAATTAGTGTATAGAAATTTTCTATTTTAGTTTGCTGCTACAATCTGGAAATTACCATCAAATAAGGGATAATTCAGATCGAAAGGGCCATTCTTACCCCAAAGACTATATATGAAGTATCTTACACCCTTAGGATATAAGATATAAATCTATATCAACAAACTTAAATTAGATATCGATGTTGATAATTAACCGACAAATATCCATTGACGAATCTGAACTGAAGATTACAGCTATCCGGGCTCAGGGACCCGGTGGGCAAAATATCAATAAGGTGGCATGTGCAGTACATCTCAGGTTTGATATTCCAGGTTCTTCATTGCCTGGGCCGATAAAGAATCGTTTACTGGCATACAAGGACTATCGAATATCTAAAGACGGTGCCATTGTCATCAAGGCGCAGAGATATCGAAATCGGGAACGAAATATTGATGATGCTCGTAATCGACTCAGGGACCTCATACGGTCTGCTATTGAAGTACCCAAAAAACGTATTGGCACCATGCCCAGTATCGCTGCAAGACAAAGGCGCCTGGATGACAAGACAAAAAGAAGCAAGATAAAACGTTACAGGACAAAAGTGGACCCTCATGAATAAACCTTATGCACAAGCCTGTGATCGAAACCGTGATCCTATTTTATCGGTTATAAAGTCACTATTGGCTGATGCCGGTTCAGTTCTTGAGGTGGGAAGCGGTACGGGACAACATGCCGTTTACTTTGCCGGACATCTACCTCACCTGCAATGGCAGTGTTCCGACCTGCTTGATAACCTGCCTGGAATCAAAATCTGGATAGATGAATCTGACTATGCAAACCTGCCATTGCCAGTTGAATTGGATGTTTCATCTATCAATTGGGCGGCACTGGAATATGATGCAGTTTTTTCCGCTAATTCTGTCCATATTATGAGCTGGGAGCATGTGAAGGCCTTTATTTCCGGGGCAGGCCTTGCACTGAATCAAAATGGTTTATTGATACTCTACGGGCCATTTAATTACCAGGATAATTATACCAGCGATAGCAACAGGGTATTTGATGGCTGGTTGAAAGAGCGTGACCCGGTAAGTGGGATCAGAAACTTTGAAGACCTGGACAGGTTGGCGAACGAAGCCGGGTTTATATTACAGGGTGATATCGAAATGCCCTCCAACAATAGAATCTTATATTGGCAGAAAACTGTCTAATGAAGATTGTAGAGAAAAATATCTGTTATCGTAATGCCGCAATTTCTGATTGCTCTCATATTGTCCGTCTCTATAGTATCGCATCAGATGGCATAGCGAATTACGTGTGGTCCACGATGGCAGCACCTGGACAGGACCTGGAAGAGGTTGGGGTACGCCGTTACCAGAGGGAGGATACGATTTACAGTTACTTAAACTGTATCATGGCGGACGTCGATAATCAGGTGGCCGGGATGATGTTATCTTACCCCATGCAGGTTGATAAGGACGAAAATTATAGCGATTATGATCCTGTTTTACTTCCATACGCCAGACTGGAAGAGGACAACAGCTATTACATTTCGGGGATGGCTATATATCCTGAATTTCGGGGCAAGGGTATTGGTACACGCTTTATGGCCCTGGCCGAGCAGCGCGCAACCGAGCAAGGCTATGACAAGCTTAGCCTGATAGTGGTTGAGGAGAATACTACCGCCCTGAACCTGTATAAAAAAACAGGATATTATGAGGCTATGCGTCAGGCCATTGTGCCCCATCCATTAATACATTGCATTGGAGATGCTATGTTAATGGTAAAACAATTGTCTACTTCATGATGCTGCCGGGTGCCAGCCGGCATCCGCCCAGAGATTGCCGCTTACTGCCGAGTTGGCAATCATAAAACAGATAGCTTCAGCAATCTCGTCAGGTCTTATTAATCTGCCAAGCTGGGTATATTGGAGTATATGCTTGTTGATATAGTCATCACCCAGGGCGCGCACCATGGGAGTATCAGTAAATCCCGGATGTATCACGCCACAACGTACACCATGGAATATTGCCTCTTTGGTTAAGGTCGCTGCTGCACCTTCAAGCCCCGCCTTGGTACTGGCATAAGATATCTGACCCTTGTTTCCCTGTGATGAGACCGAACCGATAAAAATGATGGTACCCTGAACATGTTCATCGGGACTCCACTTTTTCAAGCCTTGCTTTGCCCGTAGTTCTGCATGTCTGGCAACCATTTCTATTGCCCAATAAACAGGTGCAATTAAATTAACATCCATAACCAGTTTAAATTCTTCCTCTGGATAGATCTCGGCGTTGCTGGTCTCTTTATTAATTTTGACAGCCAGGGCATCCCTGGTAATCCCGGCACAGGGGACACAAATATTGACTAACTTATTATCACTGCAAAGTGTGTCATAGACATCCTTTCTAAATTTCCCATCTGTGGTGTCACCCGTAAATGAAATGGCTATATCCGTTCCCAGTTCATCATTAATAGTATTGGCGGCATCATTCACGTTCTGATCAATGTCCACCATGCCAAGTTTACTGACACCTAACCTGGCAAGGTGCCGGCTGACCGCCAATCCAATACCGCTACCGGCCCCGGTGACTACAGCAACTTTATTTTTAATTTCCATTTGTTCCCTTCCTTTTTGTCTGTGATATATTGATATCTGTATTTTTCGGGTAGATATTGTACGCTCAAAATGAACCATACATTAGGTGTAATTTTATGAGACTGGCCAAATTTAGCGCGTTCCTGTTTTTGAGTTTATTCCTGAGTATCTGGGTGTTGTCTGCCAGCGGCACCCATTGGCGTGATGCAGATCGCTCCAGTGCAGGGCTCGCCCCATTACCAGATGAGCATGAAGAAGCAGTTTTGCAGATTTACGCTGCCCGGACATTCGGTTGGCGGGGCAACCTGGCTGTTCATACCTGGATCAGTATCAAGGAAAAGGCCGCACAAAATTATACCGTACACCATGTTCTCGGGTTTCGTAGCCGTCGTGGTTTACCTGTCGTTGTCTCCAGTAATGATCTGCCTGATCGCTTCTGGTATGGCAATGAGCCAGAGGTCCTGGTGGACTATCGTGGTGAAGAGGCAGAAGAGTTAATACCAGGTGTCATGGCAGCGGTTAAATCCTATCCCTATCAAAAGAAATATGTCATGTGGCCAGGACCTAACAGTAATACCTTCACCGCCTATGTCGGCAGGCAAGTACCTGAATTGAAATTGGATCTACCGTCTACTGCTATCGGTAAAGATTACCTTGGGGACAGTATTGTGGGGTCAACACCGGGGGGGAGTGGTTATCAATTGTCTCTATTTGGAATACTGGGAATGAGCCTGGGGATGGAAGAGGGTATGGAGTTGAATATACTTAGCCTAAACTTCGGCATTAACCCTTTGAAATTACAAATGAAATTGCCTGCAGTCGGCACGCTGGGTATAGATTAGACCTTAATTAATTCCACCTGAAAATACCAAGGCCCGGGTCCATTTAGGGGGGAGGAGGGACCCGGGCCACTCGTTCATTATCGGGGGGGATAATGTCGATTTGGTAAACCAATATTCATACACATCTATAAAATAATTACACTTTCTTATGACAGCTGTATGAATGATTTGTTCCAATATTTTTGATTTTTTTTAAAGATAAATAAAAATGGCCCGGACGGGAGGAGGATAGGAGGAGTCCGGGCCATTAGGACTACCATAGGGAGATGATAGTCTATGGCCAGATGATAGTACTCACCGTCTCAAATAGCTGTGATACTTTTCACAAAAGCGATAGAAAATCTATTTGCCTCATAATCTGTGATCTATATCACGTTTTATCGTGAGTTTCTTTTTCCTCTTCGGTTTGTCTTTGATATTCAACGCCCTCTGGCAAGAGCAACGAAATGATGGTCCAGTCTGATTCCAGTTCGGGTGTACTGGTGGCAGTAAAACAATGAAGTTTGGATTTGGGATCGATGGCAAATAGAGGAATGACCCGGTTATTATACTTAATCAGGTAGTCCTCGAAGCCAAATTCCGCTTTTAAACGGGTAGATTTAATTTCCGCACCACTTCTAAGCCATCCTGCCATCGTCCCATAGGTTATCCCCGGACCAAATAAGGGCCTGCCACGGTGACGAATTGAGATCTTATGTTTTTCAGGTAGAGATGATTCACTGGAACTGATTAACTCATAGACACTGTTAGCACCAAATTCCGGGGTATATTTAATACTCGCAAGGGTATCGGCATTGATCCGGCCGGACATGCCTAACATAGTCCCAATACCCGTCAGGTCCAGATGATGTTCGGCATGTTCTGACACAGGGTTACCGTAAAATGTGGGGAGTCCATCCATTCTTGCCTGACTGATATGGTCCCATCGCGTATCTGCCAGAATAACTTTTATGCCCTGATCATGTATTGCTTTGCCGATTTTTCTTGCTACATTTCCACAGCCGATAATCAATGTACCATTGGTATCGGGTTCTCTTACTCCAAGCAGTGAGGCCATAAAACGGGAAGTGGCACTTTGAAAGACAACGGTGCCTATTATGACCATGAAGGTAAGTGGTACCAGAAGCTCAGCCCCTGGTAGATAATTCCGATCCCAATCCGGATATGAAAACACCAATGGGTCGGGCAATAAACATCAGTACAATCAGAACTATCAGAGCACGCCACCCAAGCGTCAGGAACTCATTAAAATCCACCCGGGCTGCCAGGATTATAAATAAACCAGAACGTAAAAGTACGCTCAACGATTCTTTAAATTCAAGAATATCCTGAATATCTGTATTTCGCATGTTTCCCAGGACCATGCCCATAATGGTCACGGCCAAAAGGCCTGATTCATGTTGAAAAAAATCCGATATTGCATAGACACCCATGACCAGGGTAACGGTGAGAACATTTCGCAGATATTCGGGGACAAGATGTTTGCGCAATGTATGGCCTAATAAATAGGCGAAGCAGAATCCCGTTAAGGTTCCAACAAGCAAGATTCCGCCAAAGGTCGTAAGGATTGTTGTATAGGCATTGGCGGATTCAGATGAAATAATAAAGTTAAATACAATCACAGCAAACAGTGCCCCCAGCGGATCGATTACGATACCTTCCCACCTTAAGACGTTACTGATATTGGCATTGGGTCTGACCGTTCTTAGCATGGGTATGATGACTGTAGGTCCGGTGACGGTAACTACCGCACCGAATAAAAATGCAATATTCCAGTGTAGCCCTATTATATAATGGCTTGCCGCAGCAGTTACCGCGAGGGTAATGAGTGCACCGGTAGATATGAGATTTCTGACGACTGAACGAAGATTCTTAATTTCATCCAACTTCAGAGTTAAGGCCCCTTCAAACAGAATAATTGCTACCGCAAGAGAAACCAATGGAAACAACAGATCTCCAAATAAACTGTCCGGGTCAAGTTGCTGTGTTACCGGGCCGGCAATAATACCTCCCAGTAACAGAAAAAGTATAGCAGGGAGTTTTATCCAGTTAGCAAGGAGTTGACAGAGTATACCCAGTATCCCGATGCCAGCCAGTGTGATCAGGATATTTGGTTCCATCAGTTGTATACCAATGTGCTTGGCGTACTACTGATTAAATTTCTGAAATAGTAATGTCGCGTTGGTACCACCAAAGCCGAAACTGTTAGACATCACAACATTGAGGCCAGCCTGGTCTATACGTTCAGTGACCACTGGCATTCCTTCAGCTTCAGGGTCAAGGTTGGAAATATTCGATGAGGCACAGACAAAATCCTGTTCCATCATTAACAGTGTGAAGATGGCCTCGTTAACACCTGCGGCGCCAAGTCCATGGCCGGATAATGCCTTGGTAGAACTGATATAAGGTATTTTGGAATTTTCAAACACACTCTTAATTGCAGCTAATTCCCCGGAATCACCGGCAGGCGTGCTGGTAGCATGGGCATTGATGTAATCAACTTCAACCTCTGATGTTGACAAGGCAATATTCATACAGCGCATTGCGCCTTCGCCAGATGGTTTGACCATGTCAAAGCCGTCTGAAGTAGCCCCGTAGCCAATAACCTCAGCATATATTTTGGCATCACGATTTAAGGCGTGTTCAAGTTCTTCCAATACCAGAATGCCTCCACCACCTGAGATCACAAAACCATCTCGATCGACGTCAAAGGGTCGGGAAGCAATTTCCGGTGTATCGTTATATTTAGAGGAGAGTGCTCCCATACTGTCAAACAGCAAGGTACCGGTCCAGTGTAGTTCGTCACCACCACCGGCAAATACAATATCCTGTTTTCCACATTGAATGGATTCATAGGCATTACCTATGCAGTGTGCGCTGGTGGCACAGGCAGAACTAATTGAGTAGTTCATGCCTTTAATTTTAAAAGGGACAGCAAGACACGCGCTGCAGGTGCTGGACATCACCCGGGGCACCATGGTGGGGGGGACTTTTTTCGCACCCCTTTCACGAAGAATATCCGCGCTTAATACCATGTTCTCGGTGGATGAACCACCGCTACCGGCTACCAGGCCTGTTCGCGGGTTTGATACCTGTTCTTCATTGAGCCCCGCATCTTCAATAGCATCTTGCATAGCGAGATAACAATAGGCTGCTGCACCACCCATAAAACGTTTGAGCTTTTTATTGATTAATTCATCCAGATCCAGATCGATTGGGCCATACACATTTGTACGGTATCCAAGTTCTGCATATTCTTCTGAAAACCTGATGCCGGTCTTATTCTCACGAAGTGAGTTAATGACCTCTGCCTTGTTGGTTCCAATGCTGGATTTTATCCCTAATCCGGTTATAACGACTCTTTTCAAGTTTCCCCCATTCATTTAAAAATCATCCGTTCGGGTAAACAATCCTACTCTTAGATCATTGGCCTCGTAGATAACCCGTCCATCTACTTCCATGACCCCATCTGCCACTCCCATGACCAGACTGCGTAGGATAACCCGCTTCATGGTAATTTTATAGGTAATCAGCTTGTTTTTTGGGGTCGCCTGGCCGGTAAACTTGACCTTTCCTGCCCCCAGTGCCCGGCCTTTACCGGGTGCCCCGGTCCATCCTAGAAAAAATCCTACCAATTGCCACATGGCGTCCAGTCCCAGACAGCCTGGCATCACCGGATCGCCTCTAAAATGGCAATCAAAAAACCAGATATCAGGCGAAATATCTAGCTCGGCAACGATTATTCCTTTACCTGCTTCCCCGCCTGTATCGTTAATCTCGGTAATCCTGTCGAACATTAACATATTGGGTAAGGGTAATTGGGCATTTCCCGGTCCAAATAGATTACCGTTGCCACAGGCAAGTAATTCTTCCTTATTATAACTGTTCTTTTTGTTCATAGGAGTTGTGGGGGTTACGTAATTTTTTCCGCGGGGAATATCATGTAATATGATATAAACAGCTGGAACTCAATTATTTATTTTTATGTTTTTATACAGAAATTAAATTTTAAAATGGTGAGATATTGTACCTTTACATAAATTCAATTTGCAAAAGTAGCTAAATCTTAATTCACATAGTTGTAATTTCTCTAATATATACTGGAATTCTAATGAATGCACTAATAGGCCCACAAAGCAGTCACAATACCGTTGGGGTGAAAGTCGGAGATATCTGTATTGGTGGAAAATCGCCGGTCGTTGTACAGTCTATGACCAATACGGATACAGCCGATGCCGAGGCAACCGCAAAACAGGTCAAAGAGCTTGCAGATGCAGGATCTGAACTGGTCAGGATCACGGTAAATACCGAAGAGGCCGCCAGTCAGGTAGCAAAAATCAGGGAAATTCTTGATGCAAAAGCTTGTAATGTACCGATCATTGGTGACTTTCATTATAACGGTCATTTATTGCTGACCAAGTACCCTGAATGTGCGCAGGCATTGGCAAAGTACCGGATCAATCCTGGTAATGTTGGCTTTGGCAAGAAAAAAGATACCCAGTTCAGCACCATGATTGAAAAAGCCATTGAATACAATAAACCGGTTCGTATCGGCGTGAACTGGGGTAGCCTGGACCAGGAACTGCTTACAGGTCTCATGGATGAAAATGCCGGCCAGGAAAATCCTAAAGAAACTGATGAAGTTATGCAGGAAGCCTTGATCGTTTCTGCTTTGAGCAGCGCGGAACGCGCGGTGGAACTGGGGCTTCCCAAAGATCATATTGTCCTGTCCTGTAAGGTCAGTGGTGTACAAAAATTAATCAGTGTGTATCGTGACCTTGCCAGCCGCAGCGACTATGCGTTACACCTGGGGCTTACAGAAGCCGGTATGGGCTCCAAAGGCATTGTTGCCTCAACCGCCGCTATCGGAGTGCTCTTGCAGGAGGGAATCGGTGATACCATCAGGATTTCATTGACACCTGAGCCTGGTGGTGATCGTGCCCGCGAGGTGATCGTTGCCCAGGAGATTTTACAGACGATGGGACTAAGATCATTTACCCCGCAGGTAACCGCCTGTCCAGGGTGTGGCCGCACTACCAGTACGGTGTTTCAGGAGCTAGCAGAAAATATCCAGAGTTATGTCAGAAACCAGATGCCAGTGTGGCGGGAAAAATACCAGGGTGTGGAAGACCTGAGCCTGGCGGTGATGGGGTGTGTGGTGAACGGTCCGGGAGAAAGTAAACATTCCGATATCGGTATCAGTCTGCCCGGTACCGGAGAGGCGCCGGCGGCACCGGTGTTTATTGACGGCAAAAAGTTTACCACCTTAAGAGGCGACAACATTGCCGGAGATTTTCAGAAACTTGTTGATGAGTATATCGAGCAGCGGTACGGACAGTCATAAGTCTGCCGGATATCTGTATTAAACCAAATTAACAACAATACGGAGATAGTGTATATGTCTGAAGTAAAAACCTATCCAGTATCACAGTCAGCCAAACAACGTGCATGGATTGATGATGATAAATATCTTTCCATGTACCGCCGCTCTATTGAAGACCCGGACGGTTTCTGGGCAGAGCAGGCTGAAGAATTTATCAGCTGGTCAAAGAAGTGGGACAAGGTCCAGGAATGGGATTACGACCAGGCCAATATCAAATGGTTTATTAATGGAAAATTGAATGTCACATACAATTGTCTGGACAGACACCTGGAATCCCGTGGCGACCAGGTAGCTGTACTTTGGGAAGGGGATGACCCTGATACAGACAAGAAGATTACCTATCGTGAATTACACGAAATGGTATGTCGTCTGGCTAATGTTCTGAAACAGCGTGGTGTAAAAAAGGGAGATCGGGTCTCTATTTACATGCCCATGGTTCCCGAGGCCGCAGTGGCCATGCTGGCCTGCGCCCGGATCGGTGCGATTCATTCGGTGGTATTTGGTGGTTTTTCCCCCACCGCCTTAAAAGACCGTATCCTGGATTCAGATTGCGAAGTGGTTATTACTGCTGATGAAGGTGTTCGTGGAGCAAAAACAGTACCACTGAAGGCCAATGTTGATGAGGCATTAAACGATTGTCCGAATGTCCATACCGTGGTGGTCTATAAGCGTACCGGTAAAGAGATTAACTGGGTTGATGACCGTGATATCTGGTATCAAGATGCGATAGCAGCGGCCAGTTCCGATTGTCCGCCAGAGGAAATGGATGCAGAAGACCCGCTTTTTATTCTTTATACATCAGGGTCAACCGGCAAGCCAAAAGGTGTTTTGCATACCACCGGCGGATATATTCTATATGCTGCCATCACTCATAAATACGTCTTTGATTATCACGATGGTGACATCTACTGGTGTACCGCTGATGTGGGTTGGGTGACTGGTCATACCTACATGATTTATGGACCACTTTGCAATGGTGCCACTACCTTGTTGTTTGAAGGTATACCTACTTATCCCGATGCTGGTAGATTTTGGCAGGTGGTGGACAAGCACCAGGTGAATATTATTTACACTGCCCCAACGGCGTTGCGGGCACTGATGGGGCAGGGTAATGATTTCGTCACCAAGTATTCCCGCAGTAGTCTGCGTACCCTGGGCACTGTGGGTGAACCCATAAACCCCGAGGCATGGGAATGGTATTACCATGTGGTGGGTGATGAACGTTGTCCTGTGGTGGATACCTGGTGGCAGACCGAGACCGGAGGCATCCTGATTACTCCCTTACCGGGGGCCACGGGACTAAAACCGGGATCGGCAACACGGCCGTTTTTTGGTATTGAAGCCGCCATCGTCAATGAACAGGGTGAGATTCTGGAGGGAGAGGTTGAGGGAGCATTGTGTATCATCCGCTCATGGCCGGGTCAGATGCGTAGTGTTTATGGCGATCATCAACGATTTATTGACACCTATTTCAAGACCTTTCCTGGCAAGTACTTCAGTGGTGATGGTGCCCGGCGTGATGCCGACGGTTATTACTGGATCACTGGCCGCGTTGATGACGTACTTAATGTTTCTGGCCATAGAATGGGAACGGCGGAAGTCGAAAGTGCCTTGGTTTTACATGATGCCGTTGCCGAGGCAGCTGTTGTGGGTTACCCACATGATATCAAAGGGCAGGGGATCTACGCCTACGTGACCTTGATGGCTGGTGTGGAGTATCAAGACCAACTCAAAAAAGAACTGGTTCAGCATGTGCGAAAAGAGATCGGTCCAATCGCCAGTCCGGACATTATCCAGTGGGCGCCAGGTCTACCCAAGACCCGTTCAGGCAAAATCATGCGCAGGATATTAAGAAAAATTGCCGCCAATGATATCGACAACCTGGGGGATACCAGTACCCTGGCAGATCCCGTGGTGGTTGACCACCTGATCGAAAATCGGGTCAATCGCTGATCTAATAAACAATTAAGGGGATGGAAATTAATCTATCCCCCTGATTTAATTAAGTATTATAGATTTCCACGTCGCTGGTTAACATACAATTAATTGGTATTTCATTGACTCTTTGCCTCAGCTACATTATGTTGCATTGCAACAGAGCCGAAGGTGTTTTATAGTTCGACTCGATAATGAACATCAGGGATAAACCAAATATGGTTGGTTGCTGACAAAAAAACGGGAAGATTAGATGGCTACTGAAAATAATTTTTTTAATGACGTGGATTGGACAAAACTGCAACAGCAGTATGTGGACGCAGTTTCTTCATTCTATTCAACGCCCACGCAGAAATCCAGCAACCCCTGGCAAGAGGCCATGGAATTCTGGTGGCAATCCGTGGGCGGACAGCTCCCTGATAAAAATAAAACAGTCTTCAACTCTGTACTGGACCAATCCAAGGTGTTTTATTCCATTGCAAATCAGTTTACATCCATGTTGAATGATATCAGCAAACAGCCCAGTGGTCAGGATGATTGGCAGGGGATTATGTTTTCTCATCTGGAGAAAATGAAATCCATGTTTGATTTGTTCCAGCAAAATTCAGATCTTTCATCCATGGTCCCAGGCATGATGTGGGCATCCCCCATGGACATGTGGAACCAGGTCATGTCATCAATGATACCGGATGAATCGGCCAGTAAATTACTGGAAATTCCGGGAATTGGTCTTACTAGAGACCTGCAGCAAAAGAGCCAGAAGACCATCCGCCTATGGAATGATTACCAGCAGAATAGCAATAAATACAATGCAACATTTGCCATGCTGGGTAAACAGGCATTAGATAAACTGGGTCAGGATATTCTTGTAATGGCAGAATCTGACAAGAAAATTACCTCGCTAAAAGATCTTTATAACATGTGGGTAGATGCCAATGAAGAGATGTTTGCCGAGTACGCACAAACTGAAGAATATTCAAAATTATATGCCGACCTGGTGAATTCTCTGGTGAGATTCAAGAAACACTATAACGAGATGATGGATGATGTACTGAAGAACTTAAACCTGCCCACGACACAGGGTATGGGATCCATTACCAAACAACAACATGACATCAAGAAAGAATTACATCATAACCGGCAAGCCCAGGAGAAACTTCAGTCAGCCATGAAAAAGCTTCAGTCTGAGCTGGATGAAATGAATAGAACAAAGAAAACAACTGTTCAAAAGAAAAAAACCGGGAAGAAAGCAACCAGTAAAAACAATAAAATGACAAAGCCATTGGCTAAAAAGCCTTCTAACAAGGCGACTAAAAAAGCTGCTAAAAAAACTGCAGCGAAAAAGAAACCTGTTAAAAAATCTAAATAATCATTACCTGGAAAGCATATGAATCCTTTTGAACTCAACCCCCAATCTATCACAGAAGAAATTCTGGATTTTAATACCAAGTTGGCAGCAGGGATCAATACCCTCACAGAAATGGGAGAATTTGATGAGGGTGTTTCTGAAAAAGACGCAGTCTATTCAGAGGATAAGCTGGTTCTGCACCACTATCAGTCACGTACAGATAAGCAGAATAAAGTACCTATCCTGATTGTCTATGCATTGGTGAATCGACCTTATATGGCGGATTTGCAGGAAGACCGTTCATTAATCCGTGGGCTGTTAGATGCGGGCATGGATGTGTATTTAATAGACTGGGGTTATCCCGATGATGCGGATCGTTATCTCAGTCTGGATGATTATATAAATGGTTATATAGACCGGTGTGTGGATGTAATTCGCCAGCGTAGTAAACAGGAAAAGATCAATCTATTGGGAATATGCCAGGGTGGTGCATTCAGTCTATGTTATACAAGTTTGCATCAGGACAAGGTAAAGAATCTTATCACGACAGTGACACCAGTAGATTTTCAAACAAAAAATGATATGTTGAGTCACCTTGCCCGGAATATTGACACAGATGCTTGTGTGGATGCCCTGGGGAATGTTTCTGGCGATCTCCTGAACTGGTCTTTTATGATGTTGAAGCCCTTTCGCTTAATGGGGCAGAAGTACATGGACCTGGTGGATATTGTTGATGATAAAACCAAATTGAAGAATTTTCTCACGATGGAAAACTGGATATTTGATAGTCCCGATCAGGCGGGCGAGGCCTACCGGGAATTCATAAAACAATTCTATCAGGAAAATAAATTAGTCAAGGCTGAGGTTAAGATTGGAGAGGACACTGTCGACCTTGGCAGGATTACCGTACCTATCCTAAATATCTATGCCAGGGATGATCACCTGGTTCCACCGGATTCTTCCCGTGCATTACAGGGCTGTATCACTTCGGATGACTATTCCGAAATGGAATTTCCTGGTGGCCATATCGGCATCTACGTCAGTTCCAGGGCCCAAAAGACCCTGCCACCTGCCATTGCAGACTGGATCAACAAGCGTACCTGATAAAATCATGAACGGCCGGAGTAGTTTATTAAACTACTCCGGTTTTTGTTTGAAAACTCCCGCCCAAACCACGGGTAAAAATCAAAGCCTGTATCCCATAATTCCTTAACTTCTTTACTTCTATTCAATTAAGTGTTTTATAATTACCCTGCAACAGGTGACTAAAATTAGCCCCTATTTTCTATAGTCACCACATTGACTGGTAAATAATTATGGAGAGGATAATGAAACGATTACTTCTGCTGTGTGCATTAACATCCTTAAGTACGATTGTTATTGCTGATCATGACAAGGTGGTGGGTAAACCGACACCGGGTATTCGCAATCTGCAGGTAGTTGACAGTAAGGTGGCCTGCGCCGGAGCGATCACCCCTGAGACTGTGCCCAGTATCAAGGAAATGGGATTTGTCTCCATCATCAACCTGCGTCGTGCTGAAGAGCAGGGTGCAAGAGTTGAAGAAGAAACAGCAGCAGCCACGTCTGCCGGGCTGAATTATTTCCACATACCCTTTAACAGTAGAGATCCGGATCCTGCAGCAGTGGACGATTTTATTGCGGCATTAGCTGAGCCTGGCATGGAACCAGCCTTTATTCACTGCGCGGGAGGAACCCGTGCCGCAGGAATGTGGTATGCAAAACGGGTGATCCAGGACGGACTGGACAGGGACCATGCCCTGGAAGAGGCCAGGGCACTGGGTCTGGGTAGCGAAACATTGCAATCTTTTATGGATGACTATATCGATTCAAAGCTTTAATTAGTCTTTAACACACAATAACGGCCGGAATGAATATGATTCATTCCGGCTTTTTTTTCTTGGGAATATTATCCTAAGATAACTTCTGTCAGGCCTGGTTATTCTTCTCTGCTAACAAACCTGGTAATACCACAAGTGTCGCCACTAATGTCATGCCGATGCCGATGGTCAATAATTTACCCATGCTTGCAGTTCCGGTATGTGGTGAAAAGGCGAGGTTACCGATACTGCCCATGGTGGTAAAAGTACTGACGATCACTGCCCTTGCGGAACTGGTAGCGAGGACATTCTTATCATCAGGCAATGCCGTTCTAAATCGGTGAAGGATATGAATGGCACTGTCTACACCAATGCCCAGTAGTAATGGCAGGGCGATGATATTGGCAAAGTTTAGCGGGATATCAAACAATACACTGATACCACCCGTGACGATTACAGCAAACATTAAGGCAGCCATGCAGAGAATGGCATCTATTTTCCTGGGTAGCAGAATTAACAGGATCCCGGCAATGGCTATGATGGCGTAGGTTAAGGCCTGTTTGAATGCACTGATGACGGCATCACCCGCTTCTATATTGATTACCGGTGGCCCGGTTAGTCTTGAATCCAGATCATAAAGTTCTTCAACAAAGTCACGCATGGCGGCACTCTCATTGAGATCCTCTGCAGGAGTGATATTCAACAGATAATTGCCATGGGGACTTAACCACCTTGCAGTCATCTCGTCGGGTAGACTCTCCAGGGAGACATAGTCGGCATTTAAGGATGCGTTTAATTGTTCTAGGCGGCCGGGCAGGGATGCCAGCATAGTTATGGAAAATTTATTTAACTTTATGTCTCGTTGTTGTTGTGATGCTGATTGTAATTGCTCATGGAATCTTCCCAGGTTGGTCATGAAGGTTGCTATCTCTGGGGAATTTTGCACAAGGGTAGAGGCAGTATGTGTATTGATAAAGTCAGACAAAATGGCCAACTTATCGTTGCTGTTTAATTCCTGGCTGAGTT
This sequence comes from Gammaproteobacteria bacterium, assembly GCA_030835405.1. Taxonomy (GTDB): domain Bacteria; phylum Pseudomonadota; class Gammaproteobacteria; order Eutrophobiales; family Eutrophobiaceae; genus Eutrophobius. The sequence continues at coordinate 49,243 of JAURPG010000097.1, forward strand.
GAGTATTGGTAAAACCACCGGCCACTAACAGGTTCATCTCATCAATAATAAATAATTTTTCATCTTGATCGTCAGGGACGAAATCTTCCAGCCAGATGACAGAGTCTACTACCGGGCTGTTCCTGATTTTCTCTCGGGTGTTGATGGCGTCATCACGGTTGTCGGTGACGATTACCCCGTTCCAGGGGGAGGTCTCGCTGTCTTTTAAAAGGTCCACATAGGTCTGTACCGATTCATTATTGGGATCCTGGAGGTTCAGGATGTTGTGGTCAAATCGGATTTTGGTAAAGGCAATACCACCGGTAATGACACAAATAAGGGTAATGATTTTTATCATGCCGTTATGGGAAACAGGGAAGTTTGAAATAGCTAAACCAAAGCTATTTATCGGTTTACGTGTTGGTGTGGCATTCGCTTTTAGCGGGAATAGACCTAATATGGCCGGTAGCAGGGTTAGGGTCACAAACAAGCTGATAAACATCCCTACACCGGAGATGAGACCCAGCTCGGCCACACCTTGATAATCCGTTGGCACAAAGGCAAAAAAGCCAACTGACGTTGTAATAGTACAGATAATTAAGGATTGCCCGAGATTACGTGAAGATTCCTCAATGGCCATATGGTTTGCATTGCCTTGGTTGATCAATTCCCGGTATCGCAACGTGTAATGGATAGCAAAGTCGATGCCCAGGCCAATATACAGTACCGCGAAGGCTACGGAGATAAGGTTCAATTCGCCGATGGCAAAGGTGGCAAAGGCTGCTGTAAATAACAGCCCCGTCACCAAAGTAATCAAGGTATAAGATACCAGTCGTACAGACCTGATTCCGGTAAGCATAATGATGGTCACCAGACACAGGGACAGGATGATTGCCAATTCGGTCCCACGACTGACACTGAGTAGTTCTTCCTGTGCCAGGACTTCACTACCGGTAAGTCTTACCGTTGCCCCGGTACTGGTAATATCTTCTGAGACTGCAATGTCGCGGATTATCTCAATGGCACGATCAGCCGGCAACATTGCATCAGGGTCCAGTACTGGCTGCAGGATTATAAAGTCACGGTAGATGGAATCACCAGCGCTGGTTTCTGCATCAATGAGGTTTTGCCAGGATACCCGGTAGGGAGTGTTGTTTATTATGGATGCTGCACCCTTGTTGAGTTCCTGTATTAACGGAACAATATCAAAGTCTTCACCGTCTTCAATGGCGTCCATGGCGTCGGAGATCATGTTAAACAGCCCACGTATGCTCATGTCATCTGTCAGCCGGGTCAAAAAGGGCTGGATCTTTGCCAGGTTGTCCGAAAGCTCATAGAGTTTATCAGTGGAGAGGAACAGCAGGGCGTCTTCCCTGAAGATGGGAAGTGCCCGCGGATAATAAATGTTTTCAAACCACTCGGACTGTTCCTGAAACTTTCGGTTTAACAGTGTAGCGGCATCGCTGGCCTGATCTGGTGTTGTGGCTTCGGTAACTACCAGGATGGTATCCAGGAACTGGGGAAAGTGTTTTTCATAATTGAGGTCCAGTTGTCGCCAGGGAAGTTCCGGTGATAGCATCTCCCGGGTATCTGTATTCATGCCCAGGTTATTAACCGTATAGAGTCCTGCACCAATCGAACTGATCAAAAATAATACTACAATGGGAAAACGCAAACGTTCCACCAGCATGATGTAGTTAGTTAACAGCTTAAGTCCGATTTTTTTAAGCACAGGGTGCCCGGTATTTATTGAGGGATTTAATAGGATTATACCCTGAAGACATATTCCTTATCAGGTTCACGTTCACAATCGGGAGGATAGTTCTTACGCTTATCATCATAGTACTGCTGGCGAGCATCTCCTTCAGATGATTTATTATATGTGACATATAGTATGCGCCGGGGTTCATTTGTGAGATTGGGTTTGGAACGGTGTGGAGCATAGGAATCAAAGAATACAGCATCACCGGCTTTGGTCTCCACAGGCACATATTCAAGTTCATCTTCATTTAACGGTTTCCATATATCGCCGATGACACCGGAACGATGTTGCCCACCGGCCATCTCCAGGCAACCGTTCTCGATAGTCGTGTCATCGATACTCACCATGGCAGTGATATGAATGCTGGCATACTTGTCCCAACCTGCCTGAACGTCCTGATGGGCCTTAAAACCGTCACCACCGGCAAGTTTGAAATTTATCTTGTCTTTGTAGAGGACCGCTTCTTCGGCAAAAAGGTCGCTCACGGCATTACGCAGTTTCCCGTCCATAAATACCTGGCTGAATCCTTTATGAAAGGGCTCAATATTTTCCATTCTGCAAAGGATGCGTTTGTCCTGGTCCTGCAGGCTTTTTTCAAAATACATCATGTATTTCCCCGGGACTTCAGGGTAATTCAATACCTCATCGGTCCATTTTTTAAGGTCGGCCATTTCATCCTGAGAGTAAAATCCAGGTGCCACTAAGTAGCCATTGTCATTGAAAAAATTGATTTGTTCTTGAGTTAATATGGACATAGTTGTTCTACCTGTTTTAATGCTAGCGAATCATACCAAAAAATTACGATTAATGATGAGATGCTATTAAGTTTTCAGGTCTTTTAGACAGAATTTTCAGAGTTTCACTGGCATGGTGATAAAAATTCAGCAATTGAATTAGCTTATTAAGCTGTTGTGGGTGGGTGAGTGCGGTCATTATCAAACGTAATACAGGGACATCACCAAATTCATTCGTCAGTGTCAGAAGGTAGTCAGGGAAACTGTAGTTTGCGGGGTCAATAATGACGCGCATCACAGTGCTTGGGACCTTCTGTTCGTTGGCCAGGGCGACAACGGCAGAGGATTCCATGTCTACTGCACAGACATTAAATTGATTGTATAGACCTATTTTATCTATTGAATTTGTTATGACCTCATCTGAGGTGAATAGCGGAGAATTAGTGATTTTATTTTTTTTTAATTTATATTTTTCACGTAATTGCTCGGACCACTCAAGATGACAATGAAAAACCCGGTTAGAATCAGTCATAATATTGTCCGGAATAACCAGATCGCCTGATGACAGTTCCGGGGACAGGGCACCTGCCATACCTATGACCAATAATCCGTCTGCGCCATTATTCAGCAGGGCAAGAGCAGCCTCTCGTGCATTTACCTTCCCTTCGCCGGAGACAATGAGGCTGATATTCTCCGTTAGCGAAACAGGTTTTTTTAATATACTCGGTTTTGTAAACCACCTTGCTTCAGTGGTGAGCGGTGTAATAATACCAAGGTGTTTCACAATCTAGTTCAGTTAAAGTTTTGCGTAAGCGGTTTGCTGTAATAGTTAAATAACTTCTTCAGCATATAGTCATTGCTTGTAAACAGATTGGACAGGGCAATTACTGTCTTGACGTTAGCCCTGGATATCTTGACCTCCTGGCCAGACGCAAAATTACGATGCTGATTAATATTTCGCAATGTCAGCACTGCCATGCCCAGTGCCCATAGACAGAAACGACGGATGCCTTTTTCTTCCGGCGGGATAAGCAATGTGTATTCCAGTGCATTGCCCAGATGGTGCTGAGCCACACTGACCAGATGTCCCAATGCCTGTTGAACAGCTGCATCGGATGTGCCCGGGGTAAGTTCCCTCAGGTCTGTACCATACTGTTTAAAGACTTCGTTTGGTAGCCAGCACATATGGCGATCCTGGTCGTCCCAGATATCCTTGAGGATGTTGGTCATCTGTAGGCCCTGTCCAAAGGACACGGCCAGTGTCATTAGTTTATCGTAATGTGTGTTGATGGTTTGCGAATAATCACAGAACAGATCAGTTAACATTTCACCTACCACACCAGCAACATAATAACAGTAGTTGTCCATATCCTGTTGAGTCTCAAGACCGTTCTTTACATCGGCCTCCTGGAATTTTGACATGCCATCCGCCATGATGCGAATACAACGAGTAAGGGCTGCCCGCTGCCTGTCATTAAAACTGTGCGTAATGCGAATGACGGCTGGGGTTTCTTCAATCAGGTATTTTTCCTGGGCAGGCGTTGAGTCAGATAACAGAGGCGCAAGGGTCTTTGCAAACGCCTCCGCTGAATGCCCATTAGCCACTACCTGAATGAACATGTCAGAGAATTCCCGTTTGCGGGTAAAGACCATGTCCTTATCATCTTCAATGGTATCGGCAATGCGGCACAACAGATAAGCATTGCCGACAACGCGGGATAGTCCATCTGGAAGTTGTGGAATGGTCAGTGCAAATGTACGGGAAACGTCGTCCAGTATCTTTGTTTGGAATGCTTCGTCCTTTTGTGTTGGTAGATCTGTTTTATCCAGCATATTTCAAATTATTAGATATCAAAAGCGAATTCTATCAGGATTATGGGCCCTGGTCAGAGGCGACCTGTTGTTTTCTTTGCAGGTGTTTATGTTCCAGGTGATGTAATGCAATTAATCCCATAGGGTCAAAAATAAAATCATGAATACGGATGGCGATTGACAACACCAGGGCAACATCTGGTGGTATACCCAGAATACTGCCTATCAATATGAATGCCCCCTCCTGGATGCCATAACCGTTTGGAATGATAAAGGCGATTTCACTTAAGGTCATGGTGAGGCTTTTCAGCATGATGGCCTCCATCAGTCCGATGGGATGGTTTAGCAGGTAACAGGCCAGCCATAGTTCAGCGGTTTGAAATGCCAGGCTGAATGTACGAAGTGCGATAGCACTTACCAGTTTACCTTTGGCGTGGTATATCTCACGGATACGATGGTCAATTTGTTCTGCATTGATGCTGAATTCATTCCAGGTCTCACTGTCAGTAAACATCCCGCCGAGTTTGGCCATGATCCCAAAAAATCCTTTTCTTTGCAGAATGGCAAAGCTCACGACACAGACCATTAACACAGCAAATCCCATGGTGGCATACAAGGCAAGCTGGGTGTCAGTCGACAATAATAATAATGTCCCGACTCCAACCATCCCCCACAGGGCAAGAGACAATGCCTGGGAAATCTTGTCCACCATCACTGAGGCAATGGCATCAAGTCCAGGGATTCCCCATTGATGCAGTAGTCTGGCCTTAACCATTTCACCTCCAATAGATGCCACCGGCAGCAGGTTATTAACGGATCGGCCGATCCAGGTGGCAATGAGTGCGTCGTAAAATCGAGGTGGTGCGTGATTGCCAAATAATAGTCGCCAACCCTGGGTGGCCGGCAGCAGGCAGGGAAACCAGATTAAGGGTAACAATAATAAAGACCACCCGGATTCAACTAACAGGTTGAGTGAATCCATTGTGCCTTTCCATAGAAACAGGATCAGCAGCAGGATGAGACCAGCGAAAGAACCGAGTCGGGTGATGATATTCATAGGAATATTAATCAGGTCGTCTTCAGGCGGCCTGCATATATTTCAGGGCGTCTTCAATGACTTCGATGCCGGAATTATCTCGGTAGACATTTTCGCTTAAATATCTACGCCATTTTCTTGCACCAGGCTGGCCCTGGAACAGTCCCAGGATATGTCTTGCCATTCGCTGCAGTGCATCTCCCTCGGCCAGGCGATTTTGCATATAGTTCATATAACGTATGACGATTTCGTCCCGGCTAAGCGGGAGTGTTTGGTCATCAAAAAACTGACTGTCTGCATAGGAGAGAAGATACGGATTATGACACACGGCGCGGCCAATCATAACACCGTCGACCTTGTCCATGTGTGGCTTTGCTTCTTCAAGACTGTTGATACCACCATTAATAATAATTTCCAGATCTGGAAAATCTGTTTTGATGTTGTACACCTTGTCATAGGTCAATGGCGGTATTTCTCTATTTTGCCTGGGACTCAGGCCACTCAACCATGCCTTGCGGGCATGAATAATGAAGGTCTTGCAACCGGATGATACGGTATGAATGAAATGCGTGAGGAATTCATAGTCATCCATGTGGTCGATCCCTGTTCGAGTCTTTACAGTTACCGGTATAGAAACACTTTGTTGCATACTTTGCACGCATTCGGCAACCAGATCTGGCTGTGACATCAGGCAGGCACCAAATTGTCCATTTTGTACCCGGTCACTGGGACATCCTACATTTAGATTGATTTCATTATATCCCATGTCTTCAGCAATCTTTGCACATTGGGCCAATTCCTGTGGATGACTTCCTCCCAGTTGCAGGGCCACGGGATGTTCAGAGTCATCATATGTCAAGCGATGAAATTGTTTGCCATAAATAATGGCGCCAGTAGTTATCATCTCCGTGTAGAGCAGGACATGCCTTGAGATTAACCGCAGGAAATAACGAAAATGCCGGTCGGTGTGCGTCATCATGGGCGCAATACATAGGCGGTGATTGATTGGCGATGAATTCATGAAAGGAATCATACTATAAAGTGTGAGGAGATAGGAGTAAGGTGTGAGTGAGGGATTAGGATGCTAGTTTATGTCTTGATTAATATTTCCAGCTTCCCGGTTAAACAGATTCACCTCCTCACTTCTTACCCCTTACGCCTCACTCGAAGAGCGTTCGTGTAAAACTTGTTCTTAAATAAAACCCCCGTGGCAGGGTGGTGGTTGGTCTTCCGTCTTCGGCATAACTCTTTCCAAGAGACTTTGCGGTTGCCGCTTTTGGGCGGACCTGAAGGTATGTCCCCAATGAAGATGAAAGCTTGTCCAATTCTCCCAGCGAGACCAGATCCATGATCTCTTCCCAGTCATTTTTCAGGACACGTTTCTGTTCGGCATTGGGACTCCAAAGGGTGGCACTGCCAAATCGCCTGTCTTTGATTGCAATTGTCTGATCGGATTCCACGGGTAACCACAGTACCCGTTTTAATTTACTATATACTGTTGATTTTTCCCAGATAAGCCCGGTAGTCTCAGTAAGATTCAGTGTGCAGACATAAGTAGACTCTTTGGGAATACCTGGTTTGGACATGGGAACAGTTTTTAATTCAACCCCAATGTATTGAAAGTCCGGTTCTGACTGGTTGTTTGCGGTGGCACCTAAATAGGTTTCAGCCAGGTTACCTACCCAGCCCTTGTGATGGTTTTGATTAATGGGGACAGGCAAGCATAGCTGGTTTGCAATTTGAGCAATGGTTTTGCCAGCAATGTGTGCTGCACTATCCAGCAATTCCTTTTCTGTTGTAGGGGCTGAGAATTTTATATTTTGATTCAATGGTTATAGAAATTTATTTCTCAAGGGCATTAAAGATTTCATTTTTTAGCAGTTCAAAATCCGCGTCATTCTTTATCATTTCATTATCTTTATTATGAATAAAGAATATATCTTCGATTCGTTCACCATAGGTGGCAATTTTAGCACCCAGTATTCTGGTTTTGCTTTTTTCCATGGCTGTCCCAATCGCTGCCAGAAAGCCTGGCCGGTCACTGGCGATGACTTCCATGATGGTGCGATTATTTTCCTCGTCCTGGGAAAAAATGACCCGGGTCTCAATGGGAAAATGCTTAAGTTTTCTTGAATTAAACCGTTTTGCGGTATTGATGGGATTATCAAAGAATGTTAAGTGGTTTTTTAATGTGGTGACAATTTGGTCTTTTCTGTCCTTTCCGGAGATCGAGTCTCCATCTTCTTCCAATACAATGAAAGTATCCAGGGTATATCCGTTTGAAGAGGTGATGACACGGGCATCAAGAATATTAAGATTCAATTGTCCCATGGATTTAACTGCCCTGGAAAAGATATTGTCATGATCATGCATGTAGATAAAAATTTCACTGGCACCACGGTCGGTCATTTCTCGAATCAGGATTAAGGGCAGTTTGTCATCACTAATCCTGGTGATGGCTTTTGTATGCCAGGCAATTTCATCAGGTGAATGCTGTATGAAATAGTCTTCACCTAACTCGGACCAAAACTGAAAAATTTTATCAGATGATTTAAACTTGCCACCGAGTTGTTTAACTGCCTCAGCCTTTTGTTCCTCTATCCGTTCTTCTTTATCAATCGGGTTTTCAAGGCCCCGTCTCAATGCTCGTTGTGTATTTTTATACAGGTCGATCATGAGAGCGGCTTTCCAGTTATTCCACAATTTTGGATTGGTCCCATTAATGTCTGCCACTGTCATGACATAAAGATAATTTAAATGCATTTCATCGCCAACGATACTGGCAAACCGATTTACTACCTCTGGATCGCTGATGTCTTCACGTTGTGATGTTTTGGACATTAATAGATGGTTTTCCACCAACCATGCAACCATTCTGGAATCAAATTCACTCAATTGGTGATTGCGGCAAAAATATAAAGCATCCTGCTTTCCCTGTTCCGAATGATCACCACCACGGCCTTTGGCAATATCATGAAATAAACCGGCCAGGTAAAGGATTTCCTGTTTTGGCAATTCCTGCATTAGCTGGCAGGCCAGGGGGAACTTCTCCATATAACTTTCCATGGAGAAGTTTCTCATCTTTTGTACCACTGAGAGGATATGTTCATCCACGGTATAGACGTGAAACAGGTCAAACTGCATGAGTCCTTCAATAGCGGAAAATTCTGGCAAATATGCCCCCAGCACACCATAGCGGTGCATGCGACGAAGTTCGTGACCAATTCGCCTGGGTTGTCGAATGATTTCCATGAACAGACTCTTGTTTCTTATGTCGTTTCTAAAATCATCATCGATCAGATCCAGAGACTCCCGGATTTTTCTTATGGTGCTGGCACGAACACCGACTATTTTCGGTTTTTGCTGTTTGATGAGAAACAATTCGAGCAAGGCAAAGGGATAATTTTTAAATATGTTTTCATGTGTGACTTCCAGGAAATCATTCCTGATCTGAAAGCGTTTATTAATAGTAACTATCTTTTCTTTTCTTTTTGCATAGATAATCACTTCTTCAAAATGCTGTAAAAGCATTTCATTTAACCGGCTTAATTCAGAAATCGTTGAATAATACCTCCGCATAAAATTTTCTATAGCGGAATTATCTTGCGATGAATATCCAAATTTTTCCGCAACCATACGTTGAAATTCAAACAGCAGTCTGTCCTCGCGTCGCCCGGTCAGGTAGTGCAAGGCATACCTGACTTTAGACAGAAAGTTATGGCCGGAATTGAGAATTTCAAATTCTTCCCGGGTTAGAAAATTATGGGTAACCAGGTCTTCAAGTTTTTCCACGCTGAAATGGCGCATGGCTACCCAGTAAATCATCTGAATATCGCGCAGCCCACCAGGTCCTTCCTTGATATTTGGTTCAAGGTTGTGATCGGTATCATTAAAGCGCTGATGTCTTTCTTTCTGCTCGTTATATTTGGATTCAAAAAACTTTCTGGTTTTCCAGATTTTATTGGGACCAGTTTGTATTTTCATGCTGGAATACAGATCTTCATGTCCCGTTAGAAGGCGTGATTCCATAATATTGGTAGCCACAGTGATGTCAGATTTAGCTTCCCGTATACAATCTTTGACTGCTCTCACACTGTGACCAACCTCCAGGCCAATGTCCCATAGAAATCTGACAAAAGACTCAATCTCCGACTGGATATCAGGCTTGATTTTTGGCGGTTGAATTATCATAAGATCGATATCAGAGCCGGGATAGAGTTCCCCACGGCCATATCCACCTACAGCGGCCAGAGATAACTGATCATTATGAATATTGACGTTCCAGGCCTTGAGTAAAATCAGGTCAATCAGCCGTGCACGGTCAGATAGTAGACTGACGATTGCCACCCCATCATCAAACTGCTTATTAAATACTTCATTTCCTTCTCTTAATACTTGCTTAAACAAGGGCAGGGCAGACGCAGTTGTCTTAAAGTCCTGATCCAGGACTTCTAAATTAAACAGTTTGGAATTTTTCATCAGATGGATAGAAAAAATTTAAAATACTTCATCAGGACGTCGGGTGAGAACTTCTACTCCATCATGAGTAACGAGTACGGTGTGTTCCCACTGGGCAGATAACGAGCGGTCTCGGGTTACCACCGTCCAGTTATCAGGGAGTAGTTTTACCTGCCGATTACCACTATTTATCATGGGTTCAATGGTAAATGTCATCCCCTCGGCCAGTTTCAGCCCGGATCCTGCCTCGCCATAATGCAGGACTTGTGGATCTTCATGAAACACCCGGCCAATTCCATGGCCGCAATATTCCCTGACCACGCTATAGTTAGCCGCTTCAGCATGTTTTTGTATGGCGTGCCCAATGTCCCCCAGATGAACTCCTGGTTTGACCATTGAAATCCCCAGTTTTAGACATTCATAAGTGGTCTCTACCAGACGTTTGGCCTTGATTGACGGGTTCCCAACAAAGAACATTTTACTGGTGTCGCCATGAAAATCATCTTTGATAACAGTAATGTCTATATTGATGATGTCACCATCTTTCAGCTTTTTGTCACCTGGTATGCCGTGACAGACGACATGATTGACTGAAGTACAAATGGATTTTGGAAATCCTTTATAGTTCAGGGGGGCAGGTATTGCCTGTTGCACATTGACAATATAGTCATGGCAGATCTTGTCCAGTTCATCGGTGGTAATACCCGGATTTACATGTTCTTCGATCATTTCCAGGACTTGTGAAGCCAGTTTCCCGGCAACCCTCATTTTTTCGATTTCATCCAAATTTTTTATTGTAACAGCCATTTTTCATCCATTTTAAGCAAGAAAGTTGTTGCCAGCGCCCGTCTATGGTATAAAGCGCCCGCTAATTAGGCAATCTTAAACAACACACGCACAGACAAATTCATATATGGGGTGCTCATCCGGAATACCGGCAGGGTCATTATATGAAATGTGCGGAGGCTTAACCCTAAAGGAGAATAGAAATGTCAACTGTCAGCATGCGTGAAATGCTGGAAGCGGGTGTGCATTTTGGCCACCAAACACGCTTCTGGAACCCCAAAATGGGGCCTTATTTATACGGTCAACGTAATCGTATTCACATCATCAATCTGGAAAAAACCCTACCTCTTATTAACGATGCAGTCAATTTCGCCGGAAAGACCGCATCAAAAAAAGGCAAAATCTTATTTGTTGGTACTAAACGTGCTGCACAGAAGATTGTACATGAGGAGGCAGCTCGATGTGGGATGCCCTATATCAATCGACGCTGGTTAGGCGGTTTATTAACAAATTTCAAAACAGTTAAGCAATCGATTAACCGTCTTAAAGTGTTGGAAGCCATGGAATTAGATGGCAGTTTTGAGAAAATCAGTAAAAAGGAAGGACTGTTGCTGCAACGTGAAAAAGAAAAGTTGCATAACAACCTTGCCGGAATTAAAGATATGCCCGGCATACCTGATGTGATGTTTGTGATCGATGTAGGATATGAAGATATCGCTGTGAGTGAAGCGGTAAAACTTGGAATACCGGTGATCGGCGTCGTCGACAGTAATAATGATCCAAAAGGTGTTGATTATGTTATTCCGGGGAATGATGACGCTATCAGGTCTATACAACTATATTGCAAGTCAATTGCTGATGCAGTTTTAGAAGGAAAAGAATCCATTTCTCACCTCGGTGATTCTGGTGATGCTGACGACTTTGTTGAACTTGACGAAGAAGGCGCACCGGTGATGAAAGATGATTCAAAAAAACCAAAAGCAACTGTAAAGAAAAAACCTGTCAAGAAAGTCTCAGCCCCTGTTGAAAAGACTGAGTCTGATAAAGTTGAAGAGACTCCTGCAGATCAGACAGAAAGCTCTACTGAAGACGAAAAAGCATCTGCCGGTGATACTAACAGTGATGCAGAGGTAAAGGCTGAAACCAAGGCTGACGATCCAACTGACGATTCTTCAGAAGAAGAAGCCGAAAAGAAGGTAACCAAGAAAAAGGCTGCAAAAAAGAAGACTGCCAAGAAAACCACAACAAAAAAAGCAACTACAAAAAAAGCAACTACAAAAAAGACAGCAGCCAAAAAGAAAACCACTAAAGCAAGTGATTAATTAATCATATATACAGGATACAAAATGGAAATAACTGCATCACTAGTTAAAGAATTACGTGAACGCACCGGCGCCGGAATGATGGATTGTAAAAAGGCCCTTACGGAAGCTGATGGTGATATTGAAACAGCAATAGAGAATATGCGTAAATCAGGAATGGCCAAAGCTGCAAAAAAGGCCGGTCGAGTCGCCGCTGAGGGCGTTGTCATCATCCAGCAATCTGCAGATAAAAAACAGTCGGTAATTCTGGAGACCAATTGTGAAACTGATTTTGTTGCAAAGGATGATAATTTCACCGCGTTTGCAAATGCTGTTGCTGAAGTAATTCTAGAAGAAAAACCGGCATCAGTGGATGATCTCTTACAGTTGTCGATAAATGGTAAAACAATCGAAGATCAACGAACAGAACTGGTTTCGAAGATTGGCGAAAATATTTCTATTAGACGATTCATGAATATTTCGCATGATGGGGTCGTCGGCAGTTATCTTCATGGCGTGAGAATTGGTGTAGTCGTAGACTTAACCGGGGGTGATAGTGAGCTCGCAAAAGATATCGCCATGCATATAGCAGCCAGTAAACCGGTGTGTGTGAAATCAGAAGATGTGCCCGAAACTTTACTTGAAAAAGAAAAGGCTGTTTTCAAGGCTCAGGCAGAAGAAAGTGGAAAACCGGCTGACATAATAGAAAAAATGGTAACTGGTCGGGTCAACAAGTTTCTTAAGGAAGTGACCTTGCTGGGACAACCTTTTGTAAAAGACCCAGACATGACAGTAGAAAAATTATTAAAGTCAAAAGATGCGACTGTTAATATGTTTGTTCGATACGAAGTTGGCGAGGGTGTGGAAAAGAAAGAAGATAACTTTGTGGAAGAAGTTATGGCGCAGGCCAAAGGATCTGATTAAATACTTTGACTGAAAACTCCCCAGAAATTAAGTATAAAAGAATTCTGCTCAAGCTCAGCGGCGAAGCCCTTATGGGTGATGCTGAGCATGGTATTGATCCTGGTGTTCTGAATCGAATTGCTGGAGAGGTTAAAGAATTAAAAGCTGTAGGGGTAGAAGTTGCCATAGTAGTAGGCGCAGGTAATTATTTCCGCGGTGCAGGCCTTGCAGCATCAGGAATTGATCGGGTAACTGCGGACCAAATGGGTATGATTGCAACGATTATTAATTCCCTTGCCATGCAGGATGCCCTGGAGCGAATTGATTTATATGCTCGAGTGATGTCAGCTATAAAAATTAACCAGGTCTGTGAGGACTTTATACGTAGGCGGGCAATCAGACACCTTGAAAAGGGCCGAGTGGTCATTTTTGCCGCAGGAACAGGAAATCCTTTTTTTACTACAGACTCTGCAGCTAGTCTCAGGGCTGTTGAGATTAATGCAAATCTATTAATTAAGGCTACAAAAGTTGACGGGGTATATTCGGCAGACCCTGTAAAAGACCAGTTAGCAACCCGTTATCAAACCCTTGAATATGATGAAGTCATAGAGAAGAAACTCGAAGTGATGGACACCACTGCGGTAGTCTTATGCCGTGATAATGGAATGCCACTGCGAGTACTTGATATGATGAAACCGGGTGCACTAATGCGCGCCGCAAAAGGGCTGGACGAAGGAACTCTGGTCTCTTAAGGCATACATTATATAATAATGCTAAAGTAATTCTTAGATTAACCATTATGAGCCATTCTGGAGAACTTGCATGATCGAAGATATTATTCATGACGCCGATAAGCGGATGAAAAAAAGTCTCGATAATCTGAAAAATGAATTATCCAAAATCAGGTCAGGCCGCGCCCATCCCAGTTTATTGGAACATGTGACCGTTTCATATTATGGCAGTGACGTTCCCATTAGCCAGGTGGCGTCGGTAAGTGTGCTTGATGCCAGGACACTGAATGTATCAGTATGGGATAAAGGCGCTTATGCAGATGTAGAAAAGGCTATTCTAACCTCAGATCTCGGACTAAATCCTGTCTCGACTGGAGACTCATTGAAAGTTCCATTACCACCATTGACTGAAGAACGACGAAAAGAGTTAATAAAAGTTGTTCGCTCTGAAGTGGAACATGGCCGTGTTGCTGTAAGAAATATACGCAGGGATGCAAATAATCATCTAAAGGACCTGGTGAAAGAAAAAGAAATATCTGAAGATGAACAGCATCGCGCAGAAGACAGGGTGCAAAAAATCACAGATGCCAGTATTGATGAAATAGAAAAATTACTTAATACCAAGGAAGAGGAATTAATGGAGATCTAACCTGAGATAAACTGAGTAATCAAATTACGTTTAATCCAATAATTTTCAGTTTTTTCAGAGTATTTCCAACATGCCAGATACCACCCCACCTAAACATATTGCGATAATAATGGATGGTAATGGTCGTTGGGCAACCCAACGCGGCCTGCCGAGAAGTGCCGGACATAAAAAAGGTGTCAACGCATTAAAAGACGTTGTTAAATTTTGTGCCAAAGAAAAAATAGAAGTACTTACGGTTTTTGCTTTCAGTAGTGAAAACTGGAAAAGGCCAAAACAGGAAGTTGAAGTATTAATGGACCTGTTCCTGTCCGCATTAAAAAGCGAAGTAGATGAACTTCATGTGAATAATGTGACTTTGAAGTTTATTGGAGATCGCAATGGTTTTCCTTCAAAGCTCACAGACATGATTCGTAATACCGAATTACAAACAGAAAATAATTCCGGGTTAAAATTATTTGTTGCTGCCAATTATGGTGGTAGGTGGGATATTGTACAGGCCTGCAGGCATTTGGCTGATGATGTTCTAAATGGGAAATTGAGCGTTTCTGAAATTGATGAATCAAGGATATCAGATCAACTGTCCCTGTCAGAATGTTCTGAACCGGATCTCTTCATTCGTACCGGTGGGGAACAACGAATCAGTAATTTTCTATTATGGCAATGTGCCTATTCTGAATTATATTTCTGTGAAGATTTGTGGCCGGATTTTTCACCGGCACATCTACAGAAGGCTCTTCAATGGTATGCAGGGCGGCAACGTCGATTTGGTTTGACTACGCAACAGATTGAAAGTCATTAATATGCTTTGGCAAAGGGTAATTACCGCACTGATTCTGGTTCCGCTGGTATTGTTTGGATTAATTTACGGGGGCACACAGTGGGTTGCATTGGTAACTGGTATCATTATTGCTGTTGCCGCCAGGGAATGGGCTAACCTTTCAAAATTGACCAAACCCTACCAGTATATTTGTTATATTTTAGTCATATTGCTCTGTCTAGCCGGCACATACTTTATCCGCCAGCAACAATTTTCCATGTTAGTCATTTATGCAGGAGTAATATGGTGGTTAATGGCGTCTGGTCTGATTATTAAAGCTGAAATATCTGGTGAATTACCCCTTTTAAACCGCCAGGTTAAGGTGGTTGCCGGCATGTTAACCCTGGTGCCATCCTGGTTAGGCCTGGTTATCCTTCACAGAGGCGGTGACTTTGGTGATCGATTTTTACTGATATTCTTATTTATGCTGATTTGGTCAGCAGACATATTTGGTTATTTTTGTGGAAAAAAATGGGGTAAACACAAGATTGCGCCGTTGGTCAGTCCGGGAAAGACCTGGCAAGGGGCTGCAGGTGCCATGATAGGGTGTAGTGCGATCAGTATTGGCTTTTCCATTAACAAACAATTTCAACTATCTGAAACTATTATATTTTTGGTAATATGCCTGGCCACAGTCCTGATATCAATAATTGGTGATTTAATGGAAAGCCTCCTAAAACGTAATGCAAATGTCAAAGACAGTGGCACCCTGTTACCGGGCCATGGTGGTGTGCTGGACAGAATTGACAGTTTTACAGCTGCTAGCCCGGTATTTTTGGCTTTGATTAGCCTGTCAGGTGTTTATACATGAAGGGTATCAGTATATTGGGAGCCACCGGCAGTATTGGTCTTAGTACCCTTAGTGTTCTCGAGCAGCATCCCGGGAAATTTCAATTGATCGCCCTGACAGCGGATAAAAATGTAGAAAAGCTCCATGAGCTATGCCTCACCTGGCATCCAAAATATGCGGTAATGGCAGATAAAAAATCTGCGGATAAATTGAGAGATTTATTGTCTAACTACGATACGGACATCGAAGTACTCGGTGGCCAGGATGGCCTTGTCACCGTGGCCAGTCTGCCTGAAACGGATTATGTCATGGCGGCTATTGTTGGTGCTGCCGGGCTCATACCCACCCTGGCCGCTGCCAGGGCAGGGAAAAGGGTATTGCTGGCAAATAAAGAGTCACTGGTGATGTCCGGGCAATTATTTATGGATGCCATACATGAAAATGGGGCTGAGTTACTACCCATTGACAGTGAACATAATGCAATTTTTCAGTGTATGCCAACAAACCTGGACAAGAATCTCAACAATATGGGAATTACGAAAATTTTAATCACAGCATCAGGCGGCCCATTCAGATGTACTCCCATTCAGGAACTCTCTGCTGTGACACCGGAACAGGCCTGCAATCATCCAAACTGGGACATGGGTAAAAAGATCTCGGTGGATTCTGCAACCATGATGAACAAGGGGTTGGAGATCATTGAAGCCTGTTGGTTATTCAATGCTGAGCCTGAACAAATTCAGGTAGTCATTCACCCTCAAAGCGTGATCCATTCCATGGTGGAATATGAAGATGGGTCAATCCTTGCGCAACTGGGTAATCCTGATATGCGTACACCTATTGCTCATGCCCTGGCCTGGCCGGAAAGAATTCCATCAGGTGTCAGGTCTTTAGATCTATTTGATATTGCGAGACTTGATTTTGAGGAAGCAGATCTGCAACGGTTTCCCTGTTTGAATCTTGCAGCTGATGCTATGCGGGCAGGTGGAACATCGACAACTATATTAAATGCAGCCAATGAAGTGGCTGTATTTCAATTTCTGCAAGGCAGTATCAAGTTTACGGATATTTCCAGAATAGTTGAAATGACATTGACTCATATACAACCGGCCATCGCTGATAGCATAGAATGTGTACTTGATGCAGACATGTCAGCCAGGCGACACTCAGAACAGCTTGCAAGGGAACTGGCAGCATGATGGATTTAATTCAATCGATTCTGGCTTTTATCCTGGCTCTGGGCATCCTCATTACCTTTCATGAATTTGGACATTACTGGGTAGCCAAAAAATGTAATGTCAAAATACTCAGATTTTCAGTTGGATTTGGGAAACCGATTTGGCGCTTTGATTTCAATGCACCCTGGTGGCATCTTGGGTTTACCAATCCCCCCTGGAAATCCGGCGTCACCAATATTTTTAAACAACGGGATTTTGACCCCGAGGAGACAGAATTTGTCCTGGCCGGATTGCCGTTGGGTGGATATGTGAAAATGCTGGATGAACGTGAAGGTACTGTTTTGCCTGATCAGCTTGATCATGCGTTTAATCGTAAACCGCTGGTTCAACGCCTGGCTATTGTACTCGCCGGACCTGTTTTCAATTTTATCTTTGCGATTTTTGCCTACTGGATGATTTACATGATCGGTGTATCTGGATTAAAACCCATAATCGATGAAGTCGATCCTCAATCTCTAGCAATGGAGGCGGGATTTCAGGACGGTGATCAAATTATTGAGATTGACTCAACACCTGTTCGTACCTGGACATCAACCGTTGACATGCTGGTTCCTGGGATTGTGGATGCCAAGACACTCCAGGTACAGGTAATGAATTCAAATAATGCCAGTCGTTTCCTTGAGCTGGATTTATCCGGTATCAGTATTGATGATATGGCATCGGGAGGGTTATTGAGTAAAATCGGTATGGAGCCACGGGTCCCGGAACTTCCGGCGGTATTAGGTGAAATCTCTCCAGGTGGTGCAGCAGAACTGGCAGGACTGCGCCCGGGAGATAGAGTCATCGGTATGGATAATAACCGGATTTCCACATGGCTGGAATGGGTGGAATATGTCCGTGCCAATCCTGAAACCTTGATAAACGTAGAAATTGAGCGAGAAGAGGCAACTTTGTTGCTGGAACTCACTCCACAGGCCATCGAACAGGACAACGGAGAAATTATTGGTAGAATAGGCGCGGCATTTGATACCAGTTTTCGTCCAGATGGGACATATTATGCACTGGATTCCTATTCACTAGTCCCGGCCCTGGTCAAGGCATTTGATAGGACATTGGAAGTATCTGTGATGACCTTGCAAATATTAGGTAAAATGCTGGTTGGTGAAGCATCTGTAAAAAATCTGAGTGGACCAATAACCATTGCCAAGTATGCCGGAGATACCGCCGGGCTTGGAATCGTCGCCTTTTTAGGATTTCTTGCGATAGTTAGCGTAAGCCTCGGGGTATTAAATTTACTCCCTATACCATTACTGGATGGTGGGCATGTGCTGTTTTATCTGATTGAGGGAATAAAAGGTAGCCCACCTTCAGAATCATTACAGGTTATGGGGCAACAGCTGGGTCTGGTATTATTGCTCAGCCTGATGGGACTGGCCCTGTATAACGATATTATCCGGGTGATTGGATAATTAAAAATAAAACGTAAACAAAAACCATAAACATACGTTGGCTCAAGTATTCATGATAAAAAATTCATGCAAAATTATTTTTCTCGTTCTATTGTTGAATACGTTTAACGTTTCAGCCATAGAAGAGTTCGTTATTGAAGATATTCGCATTGCCGGTCTGCAGCGATTGACTCCAGGAACAATCTTCAATTACCTCCCCGTTGAGATTGGTGATGTATTTAATGATCAGACTGCCTCCGAATCCCTTCGCGAATTATTCAGGACCGGTTTTTTTGATGATATCAGCATTGAAAAAGAAGGAAATATTCTCCTGATAACAGTTGATGAAAGACCCACTATTGGCAGCCTTGAAATAGACGGGAACAAGGACATTACAACAGATAATCTCATGGAAGGTCTGGAAGAGGCCGGCTTTGTTGAAGGTCGGGTGTTTGATCGTTCACAGGTGGAAAAATTACAGATTGAACTTGAACGACAATATCATGCTAATGGTAAATATGGTGTGCGCATTACCTCTGAGGTTGAAGAACTGCCTAATAACCGGGTTGGTATCTCAGTGACGATATCAGAAGGTGATGCTGCAAAAATCAGAAGCATCAATATTGTTGGTAATACTGTCTATTCTGAAGATGTATTACTTGATGAATTTGAGCTGGGGACTGGCGGAATCATGAACATGTTGACCAAGGGAGATCGCTATTCCAGGCAAAAACTTGGTGCAGACATCGAGACACTCCAGTCTTACTATCAGGATAGGGGGTATATCAATTTTGATGTTGAATCCACCCAGGTCACCATTACCCCTGATAGAAAAGATATCTATATCACCATTAACATAAGCGAAGGTGAGCAGTTCACGGTCTCAGGTGTAAAACTTGCGGGGGAATTTGTAATAAATGAACGCCAATTGTTCGGTATGGTTTCAGTCAATGAAGGCAGTTTATTTTCAAGGGCACAAATGACCTCTACCAGTGAGCGTTTAACCAGCATTCTGGGATCAGTTGGTTATGCGTTTGCAAATGTCAATGCGGTACCTGATATTGATGAAGAAAATAACACCGTCGAGATAACTTTTTTTATAGACCCGGGTAAGCGTGTATATGTCAGGCGGATAAATTTTATAGGTAATGTTCGTACCCGGGACGAAGTTTTACGGCGTGAAATGCGACAACAGGAAGGGGGTTGGCTGTCAACACCCCTGGTAGAACGAGGCAAGATCAGGTTACAGCGGTTGGGTTTTTTCGGCGATGAAATCAATTCAGAAACACCTGCCGTTCCAGGTTCGGCCGACCAGGTGGATGTCGATTACACTGTCGAGGAACGGCCATTTGGTACCTTTACTGCAGGACTTGGATACTCTCAACTTGATGGTCTGATAATCTCAACCAGTATTTCGCAGAATAATGTGTTCGGAACAGGTAACAGGATTGCCTTTGCTTTTAACAATAGCAGTTTTAGCAGGAATTTTAGCCTGGGTTATTTTAATCCCTATTTCACAGATGACGGCATCAGTCGGGGTTATAATTTAAATTATTCACAAACCAATGGTCGGGAGGCAAACCTGACGGCGTTTGATAGCCGTATCATTGGTGCAAGCATTAATTTTGGTTTTCCCATCTCGGAATTCAACGCCATCAGTACTTCCTTTGGTTATGAAAACAATAAATTGTCTGGAGACGGATTTTTTGCCAACCAGGTGCTGGATTTTATTCAACGAGAGGGTAATGAGTTTGACATTTTAAGGGTAAGTGTGGGGTATTCTTTTGATACCCGTAACAATACTATATTCCCCAGTCGAGGTATGTTTTACACTGTGGTTGGTGAGGTCGCAGTTCCTAACCCATTGAATTCTATTGAGTTTTATAAATTATCCTATCGTGGCCAGTACTTTCGGCCACTGGGTAGAGGATTTGTATTCGCGTTAAAGGGAGACCTTGGTTATGGCAATGGATTTTTAGGTACAGACAGGTTGCCATTTTTCGAAAACTATTATGCTGGCGGCCCCCGATCGGTGCGTGGATACCAGCAAAATACCCTCGGGCCGCTGGATAATTTCGGCAATCCCCTGGGCGGTAATATCAAGGTTGTGACTGGCGCAGAATTGATAATTCCGATACCATTTCTTGAACAATTTGACCAATTTCAGTTTTCTGCCTTTGTTGATGCTGGTAATGTATACTGTACAGGCTCTGGTCTGACTGATATTGAAGAAGATCAGGTTATTGGGCCTATTGGGTTGAATACCCCACAAAATATCGTTAATAATAGCCCTTTTTGCCGTGAGGCAGACAAATTTAACCTGGCAAATTTGAAGGGGTCAGCGGGGCTGGGCGCAGTATGGATTTCACCCCTGGGTGTGATGAGTTTTAGCTTGTCTACCCCGTTTAATAATACTGTGAGGGACCGTACGGAGCAGTTTCAGTTTAATATTGGGACAAGTTTTTAGTAATTTAAACAATTGGAGTTTAGAACGTGAGAAGATTTAATCGATTAATCGTCATATCAACGATCATCAGCATATTCAGTGCTGTCACAACAGCGGTTCAGGCACAGGAGTACAAGATAGGTGTCGTGAATGCAGTACGAATTCTAGAGCAATCACCCCAAGCGCGTAAAACAACCGCATTAATTGAAAATGAATTTTCTCCGCGTAACAAGCAATTGGTAGAAGAGCAAAAAACTCTACAGACCATGGAAGAACGCCTCGCTAAAGACGCCGCAGTTATGAGTGAAAATGAACGTCGTAATCTTGAGCGTGACATTATCAATAAGCGCCGTGAATTAAAACGTGACGAAGATGAGTTTCGTGAAGATCTGACTTTCAGGCGGAATGAAGAATTGGCAAAGATCCAGACTGAAATTGTCAATGCCATACAAATGGTGGCTCGTGACAATAATTTTGATCTGGTCATGAGTGAAGGTGTGATTTTTGCCAGTGCAAAAGTCGATATGACTGACATGGTCATTAAATATCTGTCAGATCAGGCGGCTGCCGAATAAGGCGAATGAAATACGCCATTACCAGTAATGGAATACAGTCTTGGGGAAATTGCCAGGCTAATTAATGCAGAATTAATTGGCAATGCAGATGACCTCGTTAATGGTGTCGCTTCGCTCTCAACTGCCACAAACCAGCAAGTAAGCTTTTTTGTAAATTCAAAGTTCCAATCACACCTGAAAAATACAGGAGCAGGCGCCGTTATCCTGTCTTATGATGATGTGGATATGTGTCCCGTGCATAGTCTGGTTTGCAAAGAACCTTATGTTGCATATGTGAAAGTCGCAAATTTATTAAATCCCTTACCAGAATATAAACCAGGTATACATCCATCTGCGGTTGTAGATGGGTCCTCCTCAATTGCTGAGTCTGCCTGTATAGGCGCAAATACCTATATTGGCCCCGATGTTGAAATCAAGGACAATGTCTTTGTTGGACATGGTTGTATTATTGATAGTGGTTGTCTTATTGATGATAATTCCAGATTAATGGCTAATGTGAATTTGTATCATAAGGTGAAAATTGGGAAGCGTGTTGTAATACACTCCGGTGTAGTCATTGGATCGGATGGATTTGGACTGGTTAATGATGAGGGTCGTTGGCTGAAAATTCCCCAGTTAGGAACCGTGCAAATAGGGAATGATGTAGAAATTGGTGCCAATACTGCGGTAGATCGAGGTGCATTGGACGATACCCGGATTGAAGATGGCGTAAAGATCGATAATCTGGTGCAGATTGGACATAATGTTATTATAGGTGAGAATACCGCTATCGCCGGAAGTGCGGTGATAGCAGGAAGTGTGGTCATTGGAAAGCGCTGTATGATTGGTGGTGCGAGCGCAATTGCCGGTCATCTCAAGATAGTCGATGATGTGATAATCACCGGGCTTTCTGGTGTCACAAATTCTATTAATAAGCCCGGAAAATACTCTGGCTCAATGACGACAACTGAGAACATGACCTGGCGAAAAAATATGGTCCGATTGCGTCATCTGGATGAATTGGCAAGAAAAATCAATGCATTGGAAGATAAGAATAAGGCCTAAATGAACAGGGAAATAACATGACTGAATTAAGTACAAATAAAATAAAGAATTATCTGCCTCATCGTTATCCCTTTTTATTGTTAGACAGGGTGCTGGAGGTAAAACCAGGAGAATCAATCAAGGCCTTGAAAAATGTGACGGTGAATGAACCTTTTTTTCACGGGCATTTCCCCGAGCAGGCATTGATGCCTGGGGTATTAATTATTGAGGCCATGGCCCAGGCAGCTGCGATACTTGGCGTCATTTCAGGTGCAGAATCCAGGGACGATTTGGATAATATTTTGTATTACCTCGTTGGTATTGATAAAGCTCGGTTCAGAAAAACTGTTATTCCGGGAGACCAGTTAATCATCGAAGTTAAATTTATGACAGTGAAACGTAATATCTGGAAATTTTCTGCTACAGCCAGCGTTGATGACAAAATAGTTGCAAATACTGAATTATTAACGACTGTAGCGGAAGTAGAAGCTTGATCCATAATACCGCGATTATCCACCCAGATGCTGAAATTGATAACGATGTAGAAATAGGTCCCTACTCGGTAATTGGTAATAATGTCAAAATAGGGGCTGGTACCAGGATTGCATCTCATGTCGTTATCAATGGCCCAACAAAAATAGGTGAAAATAATCAATTTTTTCAGTTTTCTTCAATAGGTGATGCCCCCCAGGACAAGAAGTACTCAGGGGATGAAGAATCTACTCTAATCATGGGTAACAACAATGTTATCCGTGAATCCTGTACGATTAACCGCGGGACTGAGGCTGGTGGTGGTGTGACACGGCTTGGTGATGACAACTGGATTATGGCGTATGTCCATATTGCCCATGACTGTATTATTGGCAACCAGAATGTGTTTGCCAACCACACTACTCTGGCAGGGCATGTACATATTAATAACCAGGTTACCCTGGGCGGTTTTACCGGGGTGCATCAATTTTGCCGTATTGGGGATATGAGTTTTACGGCCATTTCCTCTGTTGTCGTAAAAGATGTTCCACCATATATTATTGTCTCTGGTAATACAGCAAAGCCAAGTGGATTAAATAAGGTAGGTCTGAATCGAAATGGCCTGGAGGCGGACTCAGTCGAAAAAATACGCCAGGCTTACAAGACAATATATCGGGAAGGGCTATTGTTAAAGGATGCCATTGCCAGTCTGGAAACCCTTGCAGCAGAATCTGAACAAGTGAAAAATTTTGTGGAATTTAT
This sequence comes from Gammaproteobacteria bacterium, assembly GCA_030835405.1. GTDB lineage: Bacteria > Pseudomonadota > Gammaproteobacteria > Eutrophobiales > Eutrophobiaceae > Eutrophobius. The sequence goes on from JAURPG010000097.1 coordinate 72,904, forward strand.
TCGCTGTTCTGAACGTGGGATTACAAGATAGTTAGATGTTGCGGGTTGGAATAGTCGCCGGTGAAGCTTCAGGTGATGTTCTTGGGGCTGATCTGATTCGTGCATGTAAGCAGTCTTCGCCCGATATTCAATTTGAAGGGATTGGTGGACCCTTAATGGCATCTGCAGGATGCAATATCCTTTTCCCATCTGAGAAACTCGCCGTCATGGGCTTACTGGAGGTGGCAGGCAGATATTACGAGCTGGCTACCATCAGAACAAAGCTAATCCGTTACTATCTATCCAATCCACCTGATATCTTTATCGGCATTGATGCGCCAGATTTTAATTTAACCGTAGAACAAAAACTCAAAAAAGCGGGCGTGAAAACGGTACATTATGTTGGTCCTACCGTCTGGGCCTGGCGTTCAGGCAGGCTGAATAAAATTAAACACGCAGTTGATCTGATGTTGGTTTTGTTCCCGTTTGAAGTCCCTATCTATGAAAATAACGGGATAAAGGTTCTTTATGCTGGCCATCCTGCCGTAGAGAAATATCTATCCAGGGAAGATAAATTAATTCTTAAACAACGTTTGGGGATTGCACCACAAAAGCAAGTAGTTACTTTTATGCCTGGTAGTCGAAAAACTGAAATTAACAGGATCTTGCCCATCCAATTACAGGTAATTGAACAAATATGCAAAGACAATCCGGACTATCAATTTATTACCAATGTTTTAAGTGAGAATGATTTGTGCTGGGTGAAACAGATAGTCTCAAAAATGATAAGTGATAAATATAAGTCAAATATTAAAATTTATAATAACCGGTCGAAAGACGTCCTGACTGTTGCTGACGCGGGCCTGCTGGCATCCGGAACTATCACACTCGAAGCACTATTGGCTCAATTGCCAATGGTAATCATGTATAAAATGAATTGGTTAAGTTACAAGGTAATTAGATCAATGGTGACCATACAGTACGCTTCATTGCCAAACCTATTGTCTGGAAAACAGGTCGTTCCAGAATTTCTACAGGATGATTGTATACCAGGAAAAATCACGCCGGTTTTATTAGGCCTGTTAAACAAGGATGTGAGGAAAAAACAGCTGGATGAATTTGAAATTGTTCAAAAGCAATTAAAACAGATCGATAGAACAACACTGGCAAAAGAAATACTGAATCTGGTTAAATAATGCAATATTCATTAATTGATGATCATTTAAAAGTCGCAGGCGTAGATGAGGTAGGACGTGGCCCGCTGGCAGGTCCTGTGGTTGCAGCTGCCGTGATACTGGACTCGGCCAATCCCATTAATGGTCTTGCAGATTCAAAGAAGCTTACTCCAAAAAAACGGCAACAGTTGGCAGAGGAAATCAAATCACATGCACTATGCTGGGCAATTGGCCGTATCAGTCATACAGAAATTGACCGCATAAACATCCTCCAGGCAAGCCTGTTAGCCATGAAAATCGCTATAGAAAAACTGGTAGAAAGACCCGATTTAGTCCTGGTTGACGGGAATAAGTGCCCATCGGTACCCTATAAGATTGATGCTATAATAGGCGGAGATAAAACGGTCCCATCAATCAGCGCAGCATCAATTCTGGCAAAGGTATACCGGGATACTGAAATGGTTCAAATGGATGAACAATACCCTGGGTACGGGTTTGCAAAACATAAAGGATACCCGACCAAAGACCATATTGCCGCGCTAGAACACTTGGGTATTTGTGAAATTCACCGACGTTCATTCTCTCCTGTACAACGTCTGTTGGAGAATTAATATAATTAGGTACTAGATGCGCGATACATTTGTACATTTACATGTTCATTCAGAATATTCCTTAGTTGATGGCATTATAAGGATTGAGTCCTTCCTTGATTCAGTTCAGGATAAACAATTCCCGGCAGTGGCAATTACAGAATTTGGCAACCTTTTTTCGCTGGTCAAGTTTTATCAACAGGCCGAAAAACGTGGAATAAAACCTGTCATTGGTGTTGAAATAAAATTTCATGAAACGGACAGCGGTCTGGAATCCTCACGGTTGGTCCTTCTTTGCCAGAATTTAACCGGTTATCAGAACTTGACCAGAATGATTACCCGAAGCTATGTAGAAGGTCAGCATCAGGGTGTGCCTCATGTAAATCGAGAATGGTTGGTAGGAAATACCGAAGGTCTTATTGCCTTGTCATGCGCTAGAAACGGCAATATTGGTCAGGCCATTCTGGCAGGTAACATGGAGTTGGCGAAATCACACCTGAATCAATGGATGGAGATGTTCCCTGATCGATTTTACCTTGAATTGCAACGTACAAATAGACCGGGTGAAACAACCTATATTGATGGTGCCATAAAGCTGGCGGTGGAGTTTAACGTACCTGTGGTGGCAACAAATGATGTCAGGTTTTTAGAACAATCAGATTTTGAATCTCATGAAGCCAGGTTCTGTATTCAACATGGGTATACCGTAATTGATCCCCGTCGGCCCAAAGATTATTCTTCTGAACAGTATCTCAAATCTTCAGAGCAAATGGTTGAGCTTTTTGATGATATCCCTGAGGCAATCGAAAATTCATTCATGATTGCCCAACGTTGTAATCTCAGTTTTGAATTTGGCAATTATTATCTGCCTGATTTTCCTGTGCCTGAAGGACATGATCAAGATAGCTGGTTAATATCTGAAGCAAATAATGGACTGAAAAAAATCATCGGAAAGTTAGGATTTGCCCCTGACAGCGAAGACTATAAGCGTTACCTGGACAGACTAGAAACAGAGATAAATGTAATCAAAAATATGGGGTATTCAGGTTATTTTCTTATCGTTGCCGATTTTATCTCGTGGGCCAAACAACAAGGAATACCGGTGGGACCGGGCAGGGGGTCCGGTGCCGGTTCATTAGTGGCCTATGCCCTCAGTATTACAGAGCTTGATCCACTTGAATATGACTTGCTATTTGAGCGTTTTTTGAACCCGGAACGTATTTCCCTTCCCGACTTTGACGTTGATTTTTGTATGGAAAGGCGAGATGAAGTCATTGAATATGTAGCAAAGCGATATGGGCATGATCATGTATCCCAGATTATTACCTATGGACGTATGGCGGCAAAGGCAGTAATACGGGATGTTGGCAGAATTTATAGTCACCCCTACGGATTTGTGGACCAGATAGCAAAACTGGTCCCATTCGATCTGAATATGACCCTGGAGAGGGCGTTGGATGAAGAACCGTTACTCAAAGAAAGATATAAAAAGGAAGATGATGTTAAGGCCCTGATCGATATGGCTAAAAATCTCGAAGGCCTATCACGCAACGCGGGAAAACATGCTGGAGGCCTGGTCATTGCTCCCAAGCCTTTGACAGACTATATGCCGTTATATTGTGAACAGGGAACGTCTGTTACTTCCACTCAGTTTGACATGGGAGACGTAGAAACCATTGGGCTGGTGAAGTTTGATTTTCTCGGGCTTAGAACCTTGACCATTATTGACTGGGCAGTAAAAGATGCAAATCAGACTTTATCCAAAGATAATCATATAGATATCGCCAATATTCCGTTAGATGATCTTCAAACCTACCAGTTGATTCAACGCATGGACACGACGGCCGTATTCCAGCTTGAATCAGACGGAATGAAAAAATTAATCAAGCGTCTCAAGCCTGATAAATTCGATGACCTGGTAGCATTAGTGGCATTATTCAGGCCCGGCCCACTGCAGTCTGGCATGGTGGATGATTTTGTCGATCGAAAGAATGGTAAGGCGATGATCAAATATCCACATCCGGCATTGGAAGATATTCTGAAACCCAGTTACGGGGTAATTCTCTACCAGGAACAGGTCATGCAGATCGCCCAGGTACTGGCCGGGTATACCCTGGGGGCCGCAGATATTTTGCGCAGGGCAATGGGTAAAAAGAAAGCTGAAGAGATGGCTGAACAGAGAAATATATTTGTGGAAGGGGCCGTAGCAAATGGTGTGGATGAAAAGATAGCGACATATATCTTTGATCTAATGGAAAAATTTGCCGGTTATGGTTTTAATAAATCACATTCCGCCGCGTATGCATTACTAGCCTATCAGACGGCGTGGTTAAAGACCCATTACCCTTCGGCATTTATGGCCGCGGTACTTTCATCTGACATGGATAATACCGACAAGATTGTTGGCTTAAGAGAAGAAGTCAACCGGATGGGACTGGACTTATTGCCCCCGACAGTCAACGAAAGTGAATATAAATTTACCGTCGTAGATGCGAGTACCATACGTTTTGGTCTCGGTGGAATAAAAGGGGTGGGTAAGGCAGCGATTGAAAATATAATTGAAGAACGAAAAGAAAATGGAGCTTATGAAGACCTTTTTGAATTTTGCAACAGGATAGACTCACGTAAAGCAAATAAAAGAGTAGTTGAAGCATTAATTAAATCCGGTGCTGCAGATTCACTGGGACCCAGCAGGGGGATTATGCTGGCGAACCTGATAAAGGCAATGCAATTGGCAGATCAGTTTTCATCAAATAATTCTGCCGGGCAGGATGACCTGTTTGGACTGGGGCTATCAGAAGACCCTCAAACAAACACGAGTAATGTGATTGAATTTGTTAATGCCAAGGAGCTGGATGATTTCGAACGCTTAAAAGCGGAAAAAGAAACACTGGGTTTTTATGTGAAAGGCCATCCAATCAGTAAATATGAGAAAGAACTAGTTTCCATAACAACGACCTCCCTTATTGATGTTAAACCAGGGATTGTCAGGGTGGCAGGATATATTGAAGGTATACGTACCCGTTCAGGTCAACGGGGCCGAATGGCGGAACTCAGGATAGATGATAAGACCGCAAGGATGGTTGTGAACTTGTATTCTGAAGCATATGAGAAATATCGATCCATGCTGCAGAAAGACAAGCTGGTTATCATTATAGGTGAGGCCATTGAGGATGATTATTATGCTTCTGGCGTTGCAATCAAGGCAGATATGGTAGTTGATTTAAATGAAATACGTTCGAGATGTGGAAGTCTGTTAATCACTCTAGATAAGCAATCTATAAAGCAAACTTTGCCGCAAATACAGGACACATTGAAAAACCATCTAAGTGACAAATGCCATGTTATTATTGACTATGCAAATGAGATGGCCAATGGCAAAATTAGTCTTGGCGATAATTGGCGAGTGAATATAAATGATGAAATACTCAATGAATTGTCCGAGATTCTGGGGGATGATAAGGTATCTGTAATGTATAGAGACGTACATAAACATTTTACAGCAAAGCCAAAATTTAAATATATTAGTGGATTATATTAAAAATGAATTTTCTGGAATTTGAACAGCCTATTGCAGAATTGCAAGCGAAGATTGAAGAACTTCGTTATGTGAATGATGATTCAGATCTTAACGTCGGCGAAGAAATATCAAGATTACAAAAGCGAAGCAATGAACTAACTTCATCCATTTTTTCATCACTATCGTCCTGGCAAATAGCCATGGTAGCACGTCATCCAAACAGGCCTTATACGCTCGACTATATTGAAAGAATATTTGAAGGTTTTAATGAGCTACATGGTGATAGAAGTTTTTCTGATGACCCTGCCATCATAACAGGGATTGCCAGACTCGATGGTGAACCCGTTATCGTTATTGGTCAGCAAAAAGGACGGAGTACCCAGGACAGAATTTATAGAAATTATGGTATGCCGAAACCTGAAGGATATAGGAAAGCCAAGCGTATTATGGAATTAGCGGAAAGATTCAAGCTTCCAATCTTCACCTTCATTGATACCCCAGGAGCTTATCCGGGCGTGGGTGCTGAAGAACGTGGTCAGAGTGAAGCGATTGCTATAAATCTGAGGCTAATGTCTGATCTTAAGACACCTATCATTGCAACGGTCATCGGTGAAGGTGGTTCTGGCGGCGCACTGGCAATTGGTGTTGCAGACACAGTAATGATGCTTCAATACAGTACCTATTCTGTTATCTCACCAGAAGGCTGTGCCTCAATATTGTGGAAAAGTGCAGATCGAGCAAAGGATGCTGCTGATGCAATGGGGATTACGGCTAGCAGGTTGCTAGATGTTGGGTTAATCGACAAAATGATTGATGAACCGCTGGGAGGAGCACATAGAAACTATGATGAGATTGCATCGTCCATTAAGTCGGAATTTAAAACAGAATTATCTAAATTAAAAAAACTATCTACCGATGAGCTAATCAACAGGAGGATGGAGAAAATCCGTTCATATGGCGTGTTTCAGGGAAGTAGTTAATTTAAATTCCCCCAGGGTATGCCATGCCTTCCAAAACCAGTCTGGAATCTAAAACATTATCTCTTCTCAAAGAGTGTCAAGATGGAAATCATATCTACGTTGGCTATAGCGGTGGAATGGATTCTCATGTCCTGTTGAATACTGTAGCGCTTTGCCGTGAAAATCTCACTAAAGAAGTTATTGCTGTTCATGTGAATCATGGGTTGAATGAGAAGGCATGTCAATGGGCAGAACATTGCCAGGTTACATGTGATGCTTTAAAGATTAAATTTATCCAGGTTGATCTCAATGCCGTAGCACCAAAGGGTGAAAGTCAGGAAGAATGGGCAAGAGACCTTCGCTACCATGCGTTCATGGAATTACTTGGACCCAATGATATTATTTTAACAGCGCACCACAAGGATGATCTGGCAGAAACGTTACTATTGCAATTATTAAGAGGTGCGGGTCCTGCAGGACTCTCTGCTATGCCGGATAAAATACAATTTGGTATAGGGTGGCATGTCAGGCCATTTCTTGGCATTAATCGGAAAGAAATAGTTCAATATGCCAGAGAGTTGGGACTGGATTGGATCACTGATGATTCTAATGATGATGAGCGATTTGACAGAAATTATCTGCGCCACAACATAATACCAGCACTTAAGCACAGATGGCCTGGCATGCTAAAGACCTTCTCACGTGTGGCCAGAATTCAGTCTGGTGTAAATGAACTGATTGAAGACCTGGCAGCACAGGATTTGTCATCATGCTTATATATAGAAAATAATACCTTAAGTGCGCAAAGTCTGGGGGAACTGACCAATACCCGTGCGATCAATGTTATTCGATTTTGGTTAAAGACCAGGCAACACCGTTCCCCGGGTGCCAAAATTCTGGAGCAAATACTGACAGACGTAGTGAATTCAGAGCCGGATGCTTCACCGTGTATCAGTTGGGCGGGTATTCAAATCAGACGCTACAGGGACATGATATTTTTGACTCATGATTTACCGGCGACCAAACAACATCATAAAAAAATCAACTGGGATACCTGCGATGAATGTTTATTGGATTTTGGAATATTACGTGCAGAGTTGAATACTGGAAAGGGACTTTCACATAAAAAGATAAAAGGTAAGGACGTCAACGTCCGGTTCAGAGATGGAAATGAAAAAATAAAACTGGGTGGCCATCATCATAGCCTGAAAAATGTATTTCAGGAAAACGGTATTCCTCCATGTTTCAGGGAATTAATACCATTAATCTATATTGATGACACATTAGTTGAGATCGCAGGTCTGTGTATCAATAATGATTTTATTGCGGGACCAGATGAAAAATCTCTACTGATATCCTGGGACCGGGCAAATGAAGTTTATGCGATGAGAGATCAATCAGACCGGGGCACGGGTTTTTAGCATGGCAGTATCTTCTCCAAGCTGAAAGTCTTTGGGGTGCTCGGTGAATCTCAAGAAGATATCACCAATTTCAATAATGTCACCTTCAGAGAGGATGTGTTTATTAATTTTTTTATTATTGACGTAAACCCCATTGGTTGAACCTCGGTCATAGATTATAAATTGGCCATTAGACTCCCGATTAATTTCTGCATGGCGCCTGGAGATGGAGCTGTCTTCCATGGTCATCTCATTGTCCTGACTACGTCCAATTCGCCAGGTTGAAGTTGTCATGGGATATTCCTGTCGTTTTTCATCCTGGCCGATTAAGTAGGCAAGCGGTTTGACCTCTGCATAGGTAACGTTACCTGGTTTCATCTGTTTTTCTTTTTTGAATACTATGTACAGGGTAAACAGGGTAAGTAAGATGAGGATGAACAATGCGCCAGGAACCCCATACCATAACAAGAAGTCTACATACTCAGGTTCCCCGGCTGGGGCTGCTACGCCAGGCTGAGGCGTGTTAATCACTTGTGGTGAAACCACAGGTTGTGCAGGAGTTAACTCAAGATCCGGTTCAGGGATGTCGACCGGAAAACTAACGGTAATTGCCTGTGTTGGTCTAGAAAAACGTAATGTCAATTCCGGTTCATAGATGGTGACGTCAGTATCTGGCTCAAGATTAACGATAAATTTACCACCCCTGTCCACATTTTCTAATGGTTCAGCCAGGAAGGTCTCCGGTAATGCATGGTTTGATCCGGCTTCAATATATTTGCCACCTGATTCCTCACTAAGGCGCCTTAACGTTTGAAGTGAAACTGATAATGGTGTTGACCTTGCAAACCCCAGGGCATTAATTATCACTCCCTGCCTTCGGGCAACATTAATTACATCTTCATGAAAATAGGCCTTGTCTTCGGCCTGGCCATCAGAGAACAGAAATAATACTTTTCGGTCTGCATTGACCCTGCCTAGAACTTCTATGGCCTTGATGGTATTGCGATAGAGCTCTGTTGTCAGTCCTGATGCCTCAAGTGAGGCAGCTGCTGTAACGATAGTGTTGGTATTTGAGCCTATGGGAGCCTTGACGACCAGGTCTTTATCAAAACTGGCAAGTCCGGCGATGTGATATGGTTCTAGTGTCTCGGTTAATCGGGTGATTTGTGATGCATTTTTTTCAATAACATTTTGTCTTCCCGGGTCACTGGTATCCACGACAAACAATATTGCAGTGACACTGTCATTGTCCGGGTATGTACTGTGGTTGGTGATTTCATACTCTTGTCCCT
>JAURPG010000098.1 GCA_030835405.1 Gammaproteobacteria bacterium
AACTTCCATAGATGAATTAGTTGATCGATTCCACGCAAATGAAATACAAGGCCGTAGTCGGGATTGGCATGAATGTTTCAGTGAAAATGATTTTAAGCTGTTATTAGAATTTTTAATGATGAAGGGCAGCCCAAATCTTGGAGTATCTGATCACCAGGCAGAATTTATTCTCGAAGCACCTTCAAACCTAGAATTAGATAATCAAATTAGAGTCTTTACTTTTGATGAATATTTTTGCGAGTACATAAATGTTCTAAAAGTTGCAATTAGGAGGTGTTGGTATGGCCAATCAAGCGGCGAACATAATAGGGCATGTTCGTTAATGAGAAAGCAAGGTAATTTAAGGTGGGTATATGGCGATGTTAGTGGGCAGCCAAGGGTTAATTCTAGGACAGGGGGCAGATGGCGGGATGAGGTTGATGAATGTGAAAGAAAGACTGTTTATTTCTTGAGTTTTTAAAAAATTGGCAATCCAGAATCAATGGTTTTAATCAAAAAGAAAAGCAAATTGGGATCAGGGAATATTGTGGAATGCCTCGGGAATACAGCATGTTTTTAGTGTGAGTGCTAACTTTATAATGCCAAAAAAACAATATTCAAAGACTGAAGAATCATTGATCGCGCTTCTAAAAGACGAGGGTAAATTTATATATGAATGTATAAAATATAAAATTATATGTATAGGTAAACCAAGGCCTGACGGTAAAAAAGAATCTAGATGAACTTTATGAAATGCTAATTAAAAATGGTTACATATTTTTACCGTCTGATACCCACTTCTATCAGCCGAATTTACTGATATCTAAGTACAAGACGTTTATTTTAGAGCGTTTGAGGCATTGACTGGAACATACATAAACGGTGTGAAGGTGGGTGATTGATGAAACCTTTCTTGATCAAATTTAATGTCCTCTATCTGGGCGGACTTTTTCTTACCCTTCTTTTCCTCGTTAGCATCATGGTCCGAGCAAGACTAGAGTGGCACATCTGTTGTATGTGGGAAACCAAGTATCTCAACGGAAATTATATTGCAGCGATTTATATGATTGTCTTGTTGGTCTCAATAATCAGTTATGCATATGCACTCTGGAAAACTTGGCAACTCACCAAGTCTGACACCATCATTAACAAGCGGAGAGTGTTGGCGTTTGGATGGTTAATAGGAGCGCCACTTATCGTAGCATCTAATCCAATAGTTTTTATATCTGCGATGCGATTAGTAACTGACAGACTGTTCATACCCTGATTAGAGCGTCTGAATTGAAGGCAATACGAGCTAAAAGAAGGTCACCAATGGTCACTCAGTTTTAACTTTAATATAAACATAATCTGATGTAGATGCACCTTTAAACAAAGATATTGACAGTAACCCTTGGTATGAATCCCACCTCATACTAAAAGCATTGGTAAATGATGGATTGGTTTCTTTTAACCCAAGAACACCCAAGACTGCTTTTGAGAATGGGACGTGATCAATCCCCTCAATAGTAATCCAGTCAGCTTTATTGCCAATAAAGACAATTTCGGTTTCACCTTTTTCATATAGGCATTTTCTTCCGTATTTGCTGCTGCTGCAAGAAGATGGTGCGCCAAGATATAAAGAAACTTCTTCTTCTGATTTACCTGCTATCTTGGTTATATCAACAATTATTTCTGCAGGTGTGCTTGTCGTTGTAGTTAAAATGAATGAAGTAATGACAATTATAAATAATGATTTAAATTCAGCGATTTTCATAAATCTTGATCTGCCCTCGATAATTTGTCCACTGTTAAGTTTGGATTTAGTCTCAATTTATTATTATATTCACTGATGGATTTTCATGACAAATCATGTTGAAATTTGATAGGAATGATCTCTGCGCCCGCTTTTAGTGTGTCGAGATAATCTGCCCACTTCTGCATCATTATTGTCCGTTCTTTTAGATGTGATGTTCTGTTATATGCCCGACCATTCGGATCGCGTACAGCATGAGCCAACTGATGTTCTATAAAATCAGGACGAAATCCTAACACCTCATCAAGAATTGTTCTGGCCATCGCACGAAAGCCATGAACACTCATTTCTTCCTTGTCATATCCCATGCGCCTAAATGCAGCTAGGATTGCATTATCACTCATTGGCCGCTTTGCAGACCTTGCACTTGGAAACACATATTGGCCCTTGCCCGTGAGAGGTTGAATTTCTTTGAGTATTTTAAGTGCCTGATTTGAGAGAGGTACAATATGGGGGGTATTGGTCTTTGAAATGGTGTAGCGCCATTCTGCCTTATCAAGGTCAATATCCTTCCATTCTGCCTGCCGGAGTTCCCCTGGCCGTACAAATACTAACGGAGCGAGTTTCATCGCGTTCTTTACAATCATCGTTCCATCATATCCGTCAATTGCACGTAGCAACTCCCCTACTTTGACAGGCTCAGTGATTGCTGCTCTATGGTCAACCCTGGTCGGGGGTAAGAACCCCCTGAGATCACGGCAAGGGTCGGTCATAACCCTTCCGGTCGCCACGCCATAACGGAAAACCTGACCACAAGACCAATATACTCGGTGAGCTGTTTCCAGGGCACCACGATCCTCGATTCGGCGTATTACCGACAAAATCTCTTTCGGGGTTATGTCTGCTATCGGTCTGTCTCCTAGCCAAGGAAACACATTCAATTCCAGTCTGCGTTTTACGCTCAGTGAATGTTGTTCGGTCCAGTTATTAGATTGTTTCTGATGCCACTCAGCCGCAACGGATTGGAAGGTGTTATTGAGGTTTTCTTTTTTCGAGTCCAGCAAGGATTTTTTATGTTCTCCAGGGTCTATACCATCTGCCAGTAACCGTCTGGCCTCCTCACGACGATCCCTGGCCATTTTCAGGGTGACATCAGGATAAACTCCCAGTGCCAAACGTTTCTCTTTACCAAGGAACCGGTATTTCAAACGCCAGTACTTACCACCCTGAGGCGTAGCTTCAAGATATAAACCTCCACCATCAAACAGGCGGGTGGTTTTTGAGAGCTTTTTCAGGTTGCTGATTGCGGTGTTAGTCAGCTTCATTGGGGGCACATCCTCGGACTTTAATTGAAATGTGCCCCCAAATATGCCCCCATGTGCCCCCAGATGTCAATATACACTACTGGACGTCTCTGGAATAAAAAATGATTATTTAAGCATATTTTAAAACTATTTTAGACTGCTCTGGACGTTACGGGAAGTGAAAGTGGTGCCGGAAAGAGGATTCGAACCTCCGACCTACGCATTACGAATGCGCCGCTCTACCAACTGAGCTATTCCGGCAATATTATATAAATCACATAGTTACATCATATATTGTGACGCACGATTCCTCTTATATAACCAGGGAATCCAAGGGTTAGTAAAACACCCCTGCTAAAAACGCGTGTATTAAACCACAAAGTTGCTCATTTCGGGAGTCTATTTGTTCTCAAAAACCCAATGGTAATCTTCATTTATATGCAATAGAGGGGGGGCGTGAACAAGATATAATTCAAATTACCAGCTTCATCTATCCATTTGTACATCTGGACCCAGGTCTCACTCCATGCGCCTAGCAAGATCAATAGAACCGAAAATATTAGTTTTATACTGGAACTTTCTGCCGCGCTAGTTATATCCAAATATGAATTTATTATTTAATTACAGTTTAAAAAGCACTGAAATTACGTCTCGTATATGTCTGATTGATAAAATAATTTGAGGTTCCATTTCAATCATTCTATTATTAATCATCAAAGGCACATACATTCATGTGGACAAACGATTCAGAGGTGAAATAAATGCAGATAAAACAATGTTTAATCTTGTTTACCTTTTTACTTGTTATCAATCCCGCCTTCGCAGTTAATATTTTTGAATGCGAAGATGCGAATGGCAACATTACATTTCAAGATCGCTGTCCACCGGGCACAACACCTGTAAATCAAAGGACATACGGGACTAATACCACGGATGCCACTGAGAGCGGCCCTGTCTCACCTTTAATGCTCTATGCAGTACCTGATTGTGATACCTGCGATCAGCTGAAAGAATTTTTACAGGTTAGAAATCTGGGGTATACAGAAATAGACGTATCTAGTGATATCGAACTTCAAACTGAATTAAAAGAAATCGCTGGAGAGCTCCAGGTACCTACTCTCATAATCGGAGACAAGGTTCTAACAGGCTACAATAGGACTCAATTACGACAAACCCTGACAGAATCGGGCCACATAACAGATTAATTGTCTGAAACCTTATTACTAATTCAGGTTTGATTCTTTTGCCAGTTCACGTGGAAGAGAAAAGACCACCTGCTCTTTTATACCTGGCGCATCCACAACGTTTGCATCTGTATGTTTTTGGATTTTATCAATGACCTCTTCAACAAGAATCTCAGGTGCCGATGCTCCTGCGGTAACACCAATATTGGTTTTACCATCCAGCCATTCCTCTTTAATTTCAGAGGCATTATCAATCAGGTAAGCTGGCACACCTTTTTTCTGTGATATCTCCATTAGTCTGGTTGAATTTGAACTGTTTTGGGATCCGACAACCAGGATCAAATCACAATCTTTAGAAAGTTTCTTAACTGCGTCTTGGCGATTTTGTGTTGCATAACAGATATCTTCCTTTTTTGGACCATGAATCGTGGGAAAGCGCTCTCTTAAGGCATCAATCACCTCAGCCGTGTCATCCATGGAAAGGGTCGTTTGGGTAACAAAGGCCAGAAAATCCGGATTGTGTACCTCCAGTTTCCAGACATCATCCACTGACTCCACCAGATACATCCCCCCCTTACTATTCTTTTTGCGATATTGCCCCAGTGTGCCTTCAACCTCAGGATGTCCGGCATGTCCAATCAATATACATTCCCTGCCCTCCTGTTGGTAACGGCTAACCTCCATGTGTACCTTGGTTACAAGGGGACAAATGGCATCAAATACCCGCAACTCTCGCCGGGTTGCCTCTTCTCTGACGGCGATAGACACACCATGTGCACTGAATATTACGGTTGAGTTGTCGGGTACCTCGTCTAATTCCTCAACAAACACCGCCCCCATTTTTCTAAGGGTCTCGACAACGTATTTATTATGAACTACCTCATGTCGAACGTAGACAGGTGCACCAAAGATTTCCAGTGCCCTCTCAACAATTTCAATTGCCCGATCAACACCGGCACAAAATCCCCTGGGGTTGGCAAGGGTTATCTGCATACTTTACTCCTTTGTATAACTGGCTCTAATGATACACGCTCATGAATTAACTGCACAGTAACACTGAATTACTTTTTCTTTATATCACCTGAGTGGGTGGATACTTTTGCCTGGTCCAGCCAGAAGGAATCAATAATAAGCATGACTACTCCTACGCTTATGGCTGAATCTGCAACGTTAAATGCGGGCCAATACCAACGCTCATAATAAATAACTATAAAATCAATAACATATCCAAAAACAATTCTGTCTATTAAGTTGCCAATGGCACCACCCAATATCAGGCCCAGGGCAATCGCTAACCAGCGATCTGAGGCTGGATGCCTTTTCATCCAGACCAATAAAATGACGCTGATAATCGAACTAAGACAGATAAACAGCCATCGCTGCCATCCACCTGCGTCACTTAAGAAGCTAAACGCCGCGCCTGTGTTATGGACATAGGTTAGATTCAAACCAGGAATCACCGGAAGTGTTTCATACAGTGCAAACTGATGACTGACATAGTATTTCGTGATCTGATCGAGGATGATAATGACTATCGACAACCACACCCATTTTATTGCGCTTGATTTCATGGATTCTTCGCTTCTCCTGAAGCGACATCATTTCCGCCATTGTGGACCTTATCCCGCATTGAGATAATCAATTGTGCGCCTTTGGCGCAATTTATTTGTACTGGATTCCGGATATTTGCTACGCAAATTCCGGAATGACAAACTAAGTTTAAATCTTTCTTAGGCATATTCCCTGAGTTCACCATCACCCTCAATATTCTCTATACATCGCCCACATAATTCAGGGTGTTCTTGATGTTTGCCTACATCTTTACGATGGTGCCAACAACGTATGCATTTCCCATGTTTAGAACGGATTGCCTTTACCCACAAGCCTGGGATGCCAGTTTCCACTGCATTATCAGGTTTATCATCAATGGATCCCAGATCTGCCGAAGAGGTGATTAAAATAAAACGTAACTCCTCTCCCAGGGACTCCAGATGCTGTTTATTTTTTTCATCGCAATACAATGTGACTTCTGCATCCAGTCCTGCTCCAATCAACTCATCCTTGCGCAACTTCTCAAGCACTTTACTGACCTCATCACGAACCTGGATAATGACCTCCCACTTTTCATTATTCACGTTGTCCAGTTTCGGGATGTCTTTATACCATTCATCAAGAAATACCGAATCGGATGGATTGCCTGGAAGGTATTGCCAGATTTCGTCTGCAGTAAAACTCAGTATGGGCGCGATCCAACGGACAAATGACTGCACGATGTGATAAAGCACAGTTTGAGATGAACGTCGGGCGACACTGTCTGTTTTAGTGGTGTAGATACGGTCTTTGATGATATCGAGATAAAAATTTCCCATCACCACAACACAGAAATGATGCAACTTCTGATAAATATGATGAAACTGAAAGGTTTCATAGGCGTGCAAAATTTCTTTCTGCAGTTCCTCTGTTTTAATTAATATCCATGCATCCAGTTCCAATAATTCATTTGTAGACACGAGTTGTGTTTGTGGATCAAACCCGTCCAGGTTGGCCAACAGATATCTGGATGTATTTCGGATACGCCGATAGGCATCTGCCGTGCGTTTCATAATCTCATCGGAGACACTCATCTCCCCGCGATAATCCGTGGCTGCAACCCATAATCTCAGAATATCGGCACCCATGGTATTCATGACTTGTTGTGGTGCCACCACATTTCCCCTGGATTTCGACATCTTTTTACCCTGTGCATCCACGGTAAATCCATGGGTCAGGACATTCTTATAAGGCGCAACATCATTTATCCCAACAGAAGTCAGAAGTGAAGACTGAAACCAGCCTCGATGTTGATCTGAACCTTCCAGATAGAGATCGGCTGGAAATTGCAGTCTATCATCTGCCGCCAGAACCGTGGCGTGAGTAACGCCAGAATCAAACCAGACATCCAGGATATCTTCGACCTTTTCATATTGTTCGGCATCGTCACCCAGTAAGGTTGTCATATCCAGTTCATGCCAGGCATCAATTCCGTCTTTTTCGATTAAGATGGCCGCTTGTTCAATTAAGGCTTCCGTATCGGGATGAAGTTCAGCGGTTTCACGATGGATAAAGACCGCAATGGGAACGCCCCAGGTACGTTGACGAGAGATACACCAGTCAGTTCGGTCG
>JAURPG010000099.1 GCA_030835405.1 Gammaproteobacteria bacterium
AGCTGCCCCAACCGCAGCCGATATCCAGGACCTTCTGGCCGGGTTGTAAGTTTACTTTTCGGCAAACGAGATCTAACTTGGCCTCCTGTGCGGCATCAAGGCTATAAGCATTTTTCCAGTAGCCACAGGAATAGGCCAGGCGTTTGTCCAGCATCCGTTCAAACAGGTCATTGTCGAGATCATAGTATTCTTCTCCCACCTGGAACGCCCTGCCCATGTTTTGCAGGTTCATGGCCTTTGCAACGATGGTTGGCCACACCAAGGAGAACAGGCCGATATGCTTTCGAACATTTGCCCTTGAGACGCGGGTGATGAACTGATCCACATGCGCACAGTCCCACCAGCCGTCCATATAGGCTTCACCCAGGCCCAGGGTGCCTTTGGCCAACACCCGGTTATAGAACCTGTCATCATGGACCTGAATGTCCCAGGGCCTCTCACCATTGATATGGACATCTGCCAGTAATAATATTTCTTCCAATTTTTGTTTTGAGTTGCTCAAGAAAGTTACCAGTTTTAATTAAATATTTTTGAGGAAGGTAAAATAAATTGTCCGTTAATAATTGTAATAAGAATTAATTAAAAACGGTTGAGTAACTTTTCAGTTACTAGTGTAGAAGTACTAGTTAAAATTATTTGCTAATAGATTGTTATGAATACTAAAAACACGAGTGGTGTCGTTGGGAGATATGCCGGTAGTATTGCACTGTTCATATCAGCAATGGCAGTCATCCCCAGCAGCGGGCCGTTCACGGGTGCGGTTTACCTTTTAGTATTGACGATTCCATTTGCGTTTATTGCTTTTTTTTCTGGCGCATGGCGGACAGCAACAGGAGCAATGTATTTCAGTCTGTGTTACCTCCTTGTTTCACCCATGATCTGGAACCCGACCATAAGGGTTGACCTGATACTGGCGGGGTTAATACTTGTGGGTTTAATAATGAATATTGTGATGTTCTGGAATTATCAGAAAACAGCTAAATAAAGTTTTAGTCTTTTCATTAATAACTTTTTGGTTTTTGCTTGCACATTTTGTTCACTAGACCTTGATAGTCCGACTTGGGATACTCCTTAGATTATTTCAGCTTGGATACAGGGGCAATACACATGTCAGGATGGATTACCTATACAGGTTTAGTGATACTCGGGGTATTGAGCTATTGCACTGTAGTGGCACAGGAGAGTGTGTCGGAGACGGATTTTCGCTCTGATAACCAGTTAATACGTTTTGATACTGAATATTTCAGCCGTTACCAACCGAGGACAGCATTAGACATGGTTAACCAGATCCCGGGGTTTGCACTGGATGATGGTGATAATACCCGTGGTTTTGGCGCAGCCGCAGGGAATGTCCTCATTAACGGAAGACGGCCCAGCGCCAAGCAGAATTCGCCATCGAATTTCCTGGCCCGTATCGATGCCAGTCAAGTGAGAGAGATTGAACTCATCCGAAGCCAGCTCCCCGGTATCGACATGCTTGGCCATTCTGCCCTGGTTAATATCGTTTTACAGGAAGATAATCTGGATGCGGTAGTGCGCTGGGAGGTGGGTGGTCGACATAACAGCCGCGGGCCGTTTAAACCGTTACTTGATATCTCCCTTACCGATCGATGGAGAGACATCGATTATACGGCTGGTTTTTATGTTGAAAGGGAGGCTAACGGTGAGGACGGTTACCGGGAGTTCTTTGATACTAACGGAGATCTGTTTCAGACCAGTAATGTCAGGCAGAAATCCACCGGGGTTGAGTTAAGAGGTTCATTAAGTGCCTCTACCTGGATTGGAGAGACCCTGGTCAATGCCAATACCCGTGTCACCTCGGACAAACGCCATCCGCGCCAGGTTGCCAACATTGTTCCCGTAGATGATCCAGCTGCAGTGCGCCAGGAATTTATTAACGATGACCTGATTATCAAGGGGTTGGAAATAGGTTTTGATGCTGTAAGAAATATTAATGATGCCCTCATGGGCAAAGCCATTGTACTGTTCTTTAATCGCCAGGTCCCCAACACATCCACACGAGAGCTGATTAATGAGCTGGGGGAACAGACCCTGTTGCGGACTGCGGAAACGGAAAATGATTCTATAGAAGGCATCGCCCGACTGGAATTTAACTGGACCGGTCTTGATAACCACTCTGTACAGCTCAATCTGGAAGGTGCTTATAACGAGGTGGACGGGGCCCTGTTGCAGACTGATGATAGAGGCACAGGTCCGGTGGTGGTGGAAGTACCGGGAGCGAACGATAAAGTGGATGAAATCCGTTGGGACATCCTGCTGCGAGATAACTGGTCGCTGGGAAAGCTGGAACTGGACTATGGCCTTGGTGTGGAATTTTCTACCATCTCACAGACCGGTGATAGAATTCAGAAGCGCTCGTTTAATTTTTTCAAGCCCAGGGGTATAGCAACCTGGTCCATTGATAACAGTCAGCAGTTTCGAATGCGAGTGGAACGCGAAGTTGCACAGCTTGATTTCGATGATTTTATCAGTACCACCGTCTTTGACGATAATGACGTGTTGCTGGGTAACCCCGATCTGCGACCAGATGCCACCTGGGTAGTGGAATTTGATTATGAACGCAGATTTGGCCGTGCGGCATCTATTAAACTCATTGCCTTTCATCATTGGATTGATGATGTACTGGATCTATTACCCCTGACGGATACCAATGCGGTATCCGGTAATATTGATAGTGGCCGGCGCTGGGGTGTAGAACTGGAAAATACCATTCCCCTGGAATGGACTGGACTTAACGGTGCAAAGCTGGATCTGACTTTACGTTGGCAGGACTCTACGGTCATCGACCCTGTCACCGGTAACCGGCGGGTGCTGTCAGCACAAGGAGGCAATCCCGCTTACCGGACCCTTGCAAACGGCAATCGCAATAACCGTTATTTTTTAAGGGCACAGTTTCGCCAGGACCTGATTGACGAACGGGTCTCATGGGGATTCACTGTTGCCGAACGCGACGACCGCCCACTGTTCAAGGTGGATGAACTGGATGTTTATGGTGAAGGTGTTGCTATAGATGCCTTTATCGAGACCACCCGTTGGTTTGGGGTTAAAATTCGTCTGCAAGGTGAGAATATGCTTGATTTTACCGAGTGGCGAGACCGCACCGTTTATGTGGGACAACGAACCCTCTCTCTGGTGGATTATCAGGAAAACCGTGATTTCCTGAACGGTCGCAAGATTACCCTGTCATTTAGTGGAAGCTTTTAATTCCAGGGATTAAGCATTCAGAGCTCATATTCACTTTCAATACGTTAACCTTTAACAAAACTTCGCCTGGCCAATAATTGCATATAGTGTATATATTGTTTTTTTGACCAACCGCATTCCTGCGTAAGATTTTCCCAGTTCCGGATCGACAACATTGACCAGAAGGCGTCTGTGGCCTGTTTGGGTGTCCATTCACCGGCAAGATTTCCTTCTTTGTGCAAGGCATCAATGATTGCATGGCAACCATCACGAAGGGCCAACATGCGGTCCTGCCATGCGGCAGCAGCAGCCTTGTCATTGTCCTGCATCTGCAAAATTGCGCTGGCAACACCATAAATTTCGGGGATGTAGTTACCCCAGAATTCAATATAAAAATCCAACCTCGCCATACCGGTTTTTGCTGTCCTCGAAGGTGCAAGGCGGGCGTCGAGATCAAGCTGCTCATCCAGAAACCGGGTTGCTTCTATCAGTAATTCTGTGCGAGAGGGGAAATGCAGGTAGACGGCCTGGCGGGAAATCCCGGTTTGATTGGCGATATCATTCATACGAACACCACGGCCCTGATGCTTTTCCAGCATAAAAACAGTGGCTTTAAGGATTCGCGCACGGGTTTCTTTAACTTCACTTGACATGATGTAAACCCTAATCTATTCTTTACACAGTGTCAATTGACACTGTGTAAAGTAACTAATCAAAAACAGGAGAAAGTCATGAAAATACTGGTATTTGGTGCCACCGGCACAATTGGGAAGGAAACAGTCAAACAATTACTTGAAATGGGCCACTCTGTTACGGCATTTGTCAGAGATCCGGCAAAGATTTCAGTACATGATAGGAATCTCAATGTATTCAAGGGGAACGTTATGGACAAAATGACTGTTAACAACGCAGTCTCTGACTATGATGCTGTTGTCATTGCATTGGGCGTTGGAATGAAAGGTCAGGTTCGTACCACTGGGACTGCTAATATTATACGTGCCATGAAACAATCTGCTACCAAGCGGTTAATTTGTCTATCCAGTCTTGGTGTAGGGGACAGTTGGGCCAATCTGAATTTTTTCTGGAAATACGTTATGTTTGGTGGGTTATTACGTAGGGCCTATGCTGACCATATGAGACAGGAAGAACTGGTAAAACAAAGTGGTCTGAATTGGACCATTGTTCGGCCAGGTGCCTACACTGATGGTGGACGCACCGGTCGATATAAACATGGATTCCCTGCAACTGAAAAGCGGCTGGAACTTAAAATATCCCGCGCGGACGTTTCTGATTTCATCCTTCAACAACTATCTGATGAGACCTATTTGTTTAAGTCCCCCGGATTGTCTTATTAACCACCTTCATTATATCCATAATTTGGCATAATAGATTGGGAAGGCTATGATATGTCAATTAAAAACCTACAGAGGTGTTTTACAATGAAGCAGTCAGCATACCAAAACATATTAAAATCAGTGTGTGCCACATTTCTGGTCTTATTCATGGCTCTGCCAGTTCAGGCAGAGCTCAATATCCTGGATGCTACTATGGGGGAGACCGATCCATCACCCGAAGTGAGCACCGCACAGGTCCGCCATTTTATTAAGGATGGCAGTGCTGTGGTGCTGGACTCACGGCGTATGGAGCAATATGTTGCGGGTCACATTCCCGGAGCAGCACATATTGATTTGAAGGTTGGGTCACCTGAATACATCGCCGAGATCGACAAATTACTCGATGGTGACCGTGACAATATGCTGGTGCTGTATTGTAATGGTCCCAATTGTGGTGCCAGTCGCAGTCTTGCCAAGTTGTTAGTTGAAGAGGGTTTTACCAATGTCCACCGTTATCAACTGGGAATTCCCATGTGGCGGACCATGGGTGGACCCACTGTTATGGAACTGGAAGGGGTGGTGCGAATTTATGATGTGGACAGGACCACTGTCTATTTCGATGCGCGTTCACCTGCAGATTATAAAAAGGGAACCATCCCCGGCGCCCACAGTGTGCCTTCCGAACAAATTGCTGACAATGTACTTGGTCGTGCCCCCAAACCCGGACAGGACATGAATACCCGGATTGTGATTTTTGGCAAGGACGGTGCCCAGGCACAGGAACTGGCCGAAGCTATGAGTAAATCACCTTATCATAATGTGAATTACTACCCCGGGACGTTTGAGTCACTGGAAAAGGCCATTCACCAGAAAATGCATAAGCATAAATAGTTTTCTTTTATTAGGGTGCTGATATTAAATCTGTACCCGATTACGCCAATCTGGAACCGTTAGGGACCTCTGAATCAGGCGTTGTGAGTACAACCTTACCGTCTTCCCGGTGAAAGCCTGTGATCAGGCATTCAGATATCACAGGCCCAATCTGTTTGGGTGGAAAATTGACCACAGCCACTACCTGTTTTCCTATCAGGTCAGCTTTTGAATACAAATCAGTGATTTGTGCACTGGATTTTTTTATCCCGATGTCATCACCAAAATTCACCTGCAATTTATAAGCAGGATTTCTTGCCTCGGGAAAATCCTGGGCATCAATAATGGTGCCAACCCTGAGTTCTATCTTTTCAAAGTCATTCCATTCAATAGTATTCATATGAAAAATAGTCTTTATCTTTATTAAAATTGGCAATCATACTAGAGAAGCATGAAAAAGGGGCATCTTCAAGTAGATGAAATGTAATGAGTTCAAAAAGCATATATTTTGTATTGATCTAACCAGACAGTTTAATCTTTCTATATAATGACCTCACACTGATATTGGCAATCTCTGCTGCCTTTTCTTTATCACCTTCACAAAATTGTATTAACTTATCCAGGTAGAGTTGTTCATTGGTTTTTAGATCCGGGAATTCCACAACTTCGCGGCTTAAGTCCTGTTCGATATTGATGCAGTGTTTTATCACTTTGTCATCAATGGCCTTATGGTTAGTCAATACCAGTGCCCTTTCCAGCATATTGCGGAGTTCGCGGATATTTCCAGTATAGTGATGCTCCTGTAACAGTTTAAGCGCAGAATCTGTCAGAGTATGTTCGGCAGTTTTATCCAGGCGTTTGAGTATGTTCTTTGCCAGTAACGGCATATCACTCTTGCGTTCATGTAGGGACGGCATGGCGATGGGAAAGACATTTATCCGGTAATACAGGTCCTGTCGAAATTCCCCGCGCTGGACCATGGCAAAGATGTCCTTGTGGGTGGCGCAGATTAGTCTGAAATCAGAATGACGGGTTTCTTCACTACCTACCTGGCGGTAGGTGCCGGTTTCAATTAACCGTAACAGCTTTACCTGCAGATCCAATGGCACATCACCAATCTCATCGAGAAATAATGTTCCGCCGTTGGCGGCTTCTACCATACCTTGTTTATTATACGTTGCCCCGGTAAAAGCGCCTTTGACGTGGCCGAACAGTTCGCTTTCAAACAGGGTTTCAGTAAGCCCTGCACATTCGAGGGTAACGATGGATTTTTCACTGCGACTGCTGGCGTGATGGATGGCCAGGGCGGCCATTTCTTTTCCGGTACCCGATTCTCCCAGCAGCAATACCGATGCATCGGTTACCGCCACTTTTAGCAGGTTTTCAAGCATCTTGTTAAATGCCGGGCTGTTGCCTACAAATTCACTCTCGCTCAGTTGTGGACTGGCGAGGGTGACAGGTTTTAGCAGCTCAACAAAATACTTGAGATTACCCTCATCATCAGTGATGGGGAGCATCTCCACATCCACATGCTCTTTCCCTCGGGGAGTTTGGTGAATATGTAAAACCCGTTCTCTACGCATGGAGCCCAGTGCTGCGGACAGGGGACAATTTTCACCGGCCTGGTCACAGGGGACGTCAAAGCCATGAGATACCTTGTGGCACAGCGCCTTGCCCTGGTCACTGATCTTTCCGAAGTTATCCAGGTAAAGTTGGTTGGTGGCCAGTATCTGGTAATCGGCCGTCACCAGGATGGCCGGGTAATCATAGCCATTTAACATAGTGGCGAGATCAGGATTGATGTCTTTATGGAGTATCTGCATTGTTAAAGTTCAAATATGTCAAAAATATTGTCATATATGACAATAGTTATATTATGTAACAACCGGTTCCACCAGACAATCCCATGCTGAAATAAAATAATTATTATTATAAACAATAAGTTAAAAATATTATTCCTGAAATGGAGGTTTTTGGCACAGCCTGTGCAATATAGACTTCAGTTAAGAAATTACAGTCATTTATAACACTTTGGAGAAGAAAAATGCTTTATATACGATCAATGATATTCCTGATGATGTTCACCATGTTACTGGGTACTTTCGTTAGTCTGTGGGCATTTATCTTCTAGGAAGTAAGAGGTTATCTTCAGTCCCCCCTCATTCGCGAAATGAAGTTGTTTCGAGATGAAAAAAAGGTGTCAGACTCAGGTCTGACACCTTTTAACTTAAGCTCTGTATTAAATATAAATTAGAAGGTCGTTCCAAATCCAACCCCGATAACAATGGGACTGATATCTGTCTTTACCTTCAGCGTCGTTCCATCCAGTAAACCGCCGTTAATGTCCAGGGTGGCTGTGGTATCCAGATCGATATATTTCAAATCAAAATTAAAATACCAGGTATCACTGATGTCATAATCAAAACCCACCTGGGCCGCCCAGGTGAAGTCATCTTTGGTGCTGACATCAACCGTTCCGCCCACTTCGGACTCCAGGGCATCTGTAGGATCGTCACCAAAGGTCAGGGTTAGGTTAACGCCAAGGCCTGCATAAGGCCGAAAGTTATTGTCTGGCATGAAATGATATTGAAGGGTGACAGTCGGTGGTAATAGCCATGTATCAAAAATCTTATATTGATCAACCAGTGCACTTCCCGTTGCATCTGCTGTTAATGTGGTGATCAGTGTTGCCAGTCCATCGTTGCGCAGGTTGACATCATGATTGGTAATGCCGGCAATGGCTTCTATGCCAATATTGTCAGTGAGCATATAGGTAATATCCACTTCCGGAACGATTGCTGAATCGACGTCCACGCGTGATGAGCCACCACCGATCAGGTTTTGTACCGTCCCGAGACCTCCCACGTTGACCTGATCACTGGTACCCAATGGAACGACACCGATACCCCTGAACCTTAACAGGATATCGCCTTGGTCTGCATTGACGATTCCCGGGTTACTTAAGAGGGTGAATAATATGATTGTGATCGATGATATAAAACGATGGGTGGTCATGTCTGTTCTCCTATGTATTATTTTGTATG
>JAURPG010000100.1 GCA_030835405.1 Gammaproteobacteria bacterium
CTCTTCCTTACCAAGGAAGTGCTCTACCGACTGAGCTATATGGGCCAATTAAGTTAAGAGTCAAAAGTAAAAAGGTTGAAGAACACTCCTTTCCCTTCACTTTTGACTCTTAACTTAATTGGAGCGGGTGATGGGAATCGAACCCACATCATCAGCTTGGAAGGCTGAGGTTCTACCGTTGAACTACACCCGCCTCGTTATACCCACCAATCCGATTCCATCAATCAGCAATGGACAAACTCCAAATTTAACATCGCGATCTGTTGCGATATAATATTTATTACTTACGCTTTATCACCCCACCAATTTGGTGGAGGGGGTAGGATTCGAACCTACGAAGGCATAGCCAGCAGATTTACAGTCTGCCCCCGTTGGCCGCTTGGGTACCCCTCCTAACTTAAGCAAGCCGCGTATTCTCAGACAAACAGCAGGCAGTGTCAACATTAACCCATTAGTTTTAAACAAAATTTTTTGTCTGTGTCGATCCAAGCAGGAATATCCTCGAGCACCGAGGAAACCACTGCTTCATAACGGGATATCAGGCGCTTCTAAGTATCTTGCCGGTCAGGGCATCTCGGATCTCGCTGGGATTGGTGTTTGTGTCTGTATAACCGGGAATGATGTAATCTATTGATTTTCCGAAATAATTATAGACTTGTAATGACGTACGGGCAGGTCTTCTTGAAGCAGGGTTTGCGCTGGTAGACACAAGAATACCAGCTTTTTGTGTCAGATTACGTACAACTGGATGACTTGAAATTCGAATGGCTACCCCAGGGTTCCCCCCTGTAATCCAGTCAGGTACATTTCGGTTGGCAGGGACAATCCAGGTGACAGGGCCAGGCCAGGAACTTGTTATTTCTATAGAATTTTTGACGAATTCCACATCAACCCAGTCTTGAAAATCCTCAATCTGATATCCAACCAAAATCAATCCTTTCTGTTTTCGTCGGGACTTAATCAATAGGATCTTATCAACGGCCCCCCTGGCGTAGGCGGAACACCCCAAGCCATATACCGCCTCAGTGGGATAGGCGATGACCCCACCCTGGCTTATAACCTCAACAGCTTTATTAATTTCCCAGGTTTTCAACTACTTTCCTGGTTAATTTCTTTTAATAAGTCATTCTTCTGCATGACTTTTTTGGCATTTTCAGCACGTTCTTGAACGAGTTTTTCAGCGATAACCTCATCTGCACCCGCAATTATTTGTGCTGCAAGGTATCCAGCATTCTTAGCACCCGCCTTACCAATGGCCACACAGGCAACTGGTATTCCTGCCGGCATTTGCACTGTTGATAACAGCGCGTCCATTCCCCCGAGGCTACCACCATCCATGGGCACACCAATAACAGGCTTGGTGGTTATTCCAGCAAGCGTCCCTGCCAAATGGGCCGCCAAACCTGCGGCCGCGATAAATACGGCACAACCCCGTTTGTCTGCATCTCTTACATATTCATGTGTCGCTTCAGGTGTACGGTGTGCAGAGGTAATTCTTACCTCTCTGGGGATACCAAAAACATCCAGCACTTCAATTGTTTGTTTCATCACGTCCAGATCGGAATCCGAACCCATTAGTACAGATACAAAATATTGATCTTTCTTCATTTCTTTCCCTTCTTCAATTAAAAAAATTTATCCGGTTTTTTTCTTTGCCCTGCGTCTACCACGGCTTGCAGGTGCCTCTTCCAATAATTTAACTGACTCTTCTAGAGTAAGGGAGGCAGGCTCCCTGTCTTTTGGAACCCGTGCATTTTTTTTACCATCAGTGACATATGGGCCATATCGGCCATTCAAAATTGAGATGCCTTCATCTTTGAAAATTTTAATCTCCTTTTCAGCATCCGCTTTTTTCTTTTCCGCAATAAGCTCTAACGCTCGGTCAAAACTAATGGTATAAGGATCGTCCTCTTTTTTTATAGAGACGAATTTACTACCGTATCTTACATACGGACCAAACCGGCCGATGTTAACAACGACCTCCTCACCTTCTGTGGTTTCACCTAATTCTCTTGGTAACTTAAACAGTTCCATCGCCTCATCAAATGTGATGGCATCTATTCTTTGCCCGGGTCTTAACCCGGCAAACTTAGGCTTTTCCTCATCGTCTTTGGTGCCGATTTGAACATAAGGACCATAACGACCCATACGAACAGATACAGGCAAGCCGGTCTTTGGATCTGTACCTAACTCACGAGCCTGGTTTGCTTCACTGCGACTCACATTTTCTTCTTTATCTTTAATTTGCGCAGCGAATGGTTTCCAGAATTCCTTCATCAATGGCACCCAGTCTTTTTCTCCACGCGATACAGCATCAAGCTCATCTTCTAGTTTTGCCGTAAAATCATAATCGACATAATCAGTGAAATGTTCAGTTAAAAATCGATTTACAATCCTGCCAACATCAGTTGGTATAAAGCGTTTATTATCAAGCTCAACATATTCACGCTGCTTCAGGGTATAAATAATTGACGCATATGTTGATGGCCTGCCAATCCCATATTCTTCTAATGTTTTTACCAGGCTGGCCTCAGAGTAGCGAGGTGGTGGTTCGGTAAAGTGTTGTTCCGGTCTGATTTCAATCAGTTTAACTTTTTCGCCTTCTTCCAGTGGAGGCAGGGCCTTCTGATTTACATCCTGTTTTTTCTCATCATCCTGACCTTCTTCATAGACTGCCAGAAACCCTTTTTCCGCAACAGTTGAACCTGTCGCCCGAAAATAATTATCTTTTCCACACTCCATATCGGCTGCAACTGTATCAATCAACGCATGGCTCATCTGGCTAGCAACCGCACGCTTCCAGATAAGTTGATATAACTTGAATTGATCTGTGGTTAATTTGGACTTTATGTCCTTGGGAACATAGTTAACAGACGTAGGCCTGATAGCCTCATGCGCTTCCTGGGCATTTTTTGACTTGGTTTTAAAAACCCTGGCATTTGCTGGCACGGATTTTTTTCCGTATGTATTGCCAATATATTCCCGGATTTCCTGAACTGCATCCTGAGCAAGACTGACAGAATCCGTTCGCATATAGGTAATCAAACCAACAGAACCTTCTCCAATATCAATCCCCTCGTAAAGCTGTTGTGCTGTACGCATGGTTTTCTGTGCTGTAAATCCCAACTTTCTAACTGCTTCCTGCTGCATGGTTGAAGTAATAAATGGTGGTGATGGTTGTCTGCGCCTTTGCTTCTTTTCAATTTTTGAGACGATAAGTTCCCCACCCGCAGCTTTTAACAGGTCTTTTTTTATCGTTTCCGCAGATGCTGAATCAATAACTGAAAATTGCTTTAACTTGTCACCTTTTAATATGTTCAGTTTGGCGGTGAAATCCTGTTTTTTATGATTAAGATCAGATTCTATTGTCCAGTATTCCCGTTTTTTAAACTTTTCGATCTCTTCTTCCCGCTCTACAATCATTCTTAATGCCGGGCTCTGGACCCGACCGGCAGACAGACCTCGTCGTATTTTTTTCCATAACAGGGGTGACAGGTTAAACCCAACCAGATAGTCCAATGCACGCCTGGCCTGTTGCGCATTAATCAGATCTATAGACAGTTCTCTTGGATGATCAATGGCATCCTGAATTGCAGACTTTGTGACTTCATGAAAAACCACTCGCTTGATATCTTTTTTCTCCAGCACTCCCCTGTCCTTCAATAACTCGTAAAGGTGCCAGGAGATAGCTTCACCCTCGCGGTCCGGGTCAGTTGCCAATAATAAATGGTCAGCTTTCTTTACCGCTTTTGCTATAGCATCCACAGATTTTGCATTCTTTTCGATAATGTTATAGTGCATTTCAAAATCATTTTCCGGGTCGACCGCACCCGACTTGGGCAACAGGTCTCTGACATGTCCATATGATGCCATCACTTTATACCCCCCCCCTAAGTATCGTGTTAGGGTTTTTGCCTTTGCTGGAGATTCAACAATTACCAACGTATTACTCATGTAAAATCAGTCCTTATATCAATTATTATTTCAATTTAATGAAGACCAAGCTCCGTTTCATTCATTACTACTTCTTCCATCCACAAAAAGGCATCTTCTTGTCCTGGTTGGTTCATTAACACCATTAATACAACCCACTTTAATTGATAAACATCAATCTCATCAGATTCAAGTGCCATCACCCTGTCAATTACAAGTTCACGATTTTGTGAATCAAGTATGCCTGTTTGTTCTAGATATGTTAGCAAGCCTCTGCACTCTAAACTCAATTTTTCCATTTCATACGAATTAAAGATTCTATGAGAAATAGTGTTTTGGGGTTTATTCCCTGATTGGAGAAGATCTTCAAATGCCAGACTTTCTAACCAGTCAAAAGCCTTTTTTATCTGAGCTTGTTCAAACCCTGCATGCGCCAGGATTCCTTGCAAAGATTCCTGGTCGGCATTTAATTCATATTCGTCATCTAAATAGTTATTAAACAGGTACATCAATACATCAAAAACCGATTCTTTCATACTTTATATTCTTTAAATTATATTTTTATATATCTGCCACCAGCAGTAACTTGAATAAATCCATCAAGCTCTAATTCCGGCAACAACACCCGAACTTTTTCAATAGAGATTCCACTGTTAACAACAATGTCATCAAAACTAACAGGTTCATGTCCTATATTATCAAGCAGGAGTTTTACCTGTTCGTCAAGTGTTTCATTATTAACTTTCGATATTCTCTTTGTCTCTTTATATTTAATAATCAAATTATTCAACCGGGGAAATTCTTCAACAATATCTTGAATATTTGTTGTTAATTTAGCTCCATTGTTGATTAAATTGTGACATCCATCAGAGCATGGATTGAGAATTGAGCCTGGGATTGCAAATACCTCCCTACCCTGTTCTGCTGCCAAATTGGCAGTAATCAATGAACCGCTCTTCAGTGACGCCTCAACTACCAATACCCCCATGGAAAGACCACTAATAATTCGATTTCTCCTGGGAAAATGGTACGGCAGAGGCCTGGTTTTTAATGGAAACTCCGAAATTAATAGTCCATGTTCAACGATGTCTTTCGCCAATTGAAGGTTGGTTTTTGGATAAATACAATCCATTCCACCACCAAGTACAGCATTGGTGCCCGTTATTCCCCCTAATGCCCCCACATGGGCTGAAGTATCAATTCCATACGCCAGACCGCTGGTGACTATGATTCCACAGTCTGAAAGTTCTTTTGCAAAATCACCCGCAATTTTTTTACCTGCAGGTGTAGGTTTTCTTGAACCAACTACTGCAATGCTGAACTTTCCGAGACATTCCAGGTTTCCACGGGCAAAAAGGCCAACAGGCGGATCCGGGATCTGCTTTAATAAGTCGGGATATTGTGAATGCTGAAGGTGAATAAAATGATGATTCTGTTGATCCAGCCATATCAAATCAGCCTCAAGCTGCCCTTTATCGGGACAATGAAGGTAGCGAATAGTCCTGTCATCCAGACCAGCTGATTTTAGCAGGCGAGAATCTGCTGAAATTATTTTTTTTGGATGTTCAAAAACCTCCAGGCGTGTCCAGAATAACTTCTGGCCAAGTAAGTTTAGTAATAATTTATCCTGCTCTCAGGATAGACAGGTGATACTAAAATACAACTTTAGATTTTATTATGGCGTGGTCAGGATTAGAGACTTTTTATTGCATCGTGTAGATGAATTGGACCTAAAGCTTCCATTACCAATCCATAACTAACCTTATCAAACGTTCTA
The DNA here is from genome assembly GCA_030835405.1 of Gammaproteobacteria bacterium. GTDB lineage: Bacteria > Pseudomonadota > Gammaproteobacteria > Eutrophobiales > Eutrophobiaceae > Eutrophobius. The sequence goes on from JAURPG010000100.1 coordinate 5,711, forward strand.
AATACCATTACCACACCTGCGCGGTAATCTGGCAAGGTTACCGCCTCACCTTTAGATCTCATATATCCAAGGTAGTCAATCAGATCATTGTCTTCATAAGACTTTTTGGTATTTATGACTTTATCCTCAACTACAACACCGCTTTGATATACACCAAAGACGTTACCAATTTCCACACCCTCATTACTACCACGGTCTAATACAACGACCTGGTATTGACCTATTTCAGATAGTACGCCTTCAGCGGAAATGATACTTCCAGTTATTGTCGAAGAAGCGCTGCTGGGCATAAAGCTTGTATAAATTTCATCATCTGACTGAAGCACCATACGATCACCATCAATTACTTCTTTAACTGCATTTGTGATAATGGCTGTGGAAGGGTTGCCATATGCGGTGATTTCAGCGTCAGCAATGTATATAGATTCATAGCCCAGTACTTCTTTACGCCCTCTGGAATGACTTACATACTCAGGACCAAGACGGTAAATTGAATATTTTTTACCTAACGCATCGGAGCTAAGACCTTTCACATAAATTTCAATACCTGGACTTGCAACAAGATGTTGTTCATAACTGGATACGATGTATGGCCAACTTTCCATCTCACTCTCATCAACCAGCAACGGTCTGGTCAAAAACGGCCTGATAACATCAATGGGTACAGTATGTATGGCTCGTTTAGTTTCATTTACCCGAATTGTCGGAGATAACTTCACCGTTCTACTTCCCATGCCGGCCCTGGATACTGTTAACACTGGTGAATCACCGTCGTAGCTGAGACTGATAACATCATCTGGATAAATCAAATGGGGATTTTCAATTTGTGGATTTACCTGCCAGATTTCAGGCCACCGCCAGGGTTCAACCAGAAACTGCCCAGAAATCCCCCACAGGGTGTCGCCCTCCTGCACAGTATATTGATCGGGGTGATTCGCATTCACCTCAATCGATTGTGCACCCAGGGTTGTACTTATCACCATTAATGACAGATAAAATACAATTTTATGCATTATAAGCCGTGCCTTACGAAAAATATTTAATGTAAATTCCAAAAAATTTTAGCAGAATGTATTCTTTCACACCATAGTTTTACCGGACATGATGGTTTTCCTTTATACTATCAGTAAGTTAGAGAATTTTTTGGAGTAATTTAGATGGCGATCCTTGAGGTATTACACATTCCCGATAATCGATTACGGAAAGTGGCACAAGCGATTTCCAATGTAGACGATAGTATCAGAGAGCTGGCAAAGGACATGCTGGAGACGATGTATGCCGAAAATGGCATCGGCCTTGCAGCTACCCAGGTTAATGTTCAGAAGCGGATGGTTGTTATTGATCTATCTACAGAACAATCAGATCCGAAGGTGTTGATCAACCCTGAAATACTGGATTCTTCTGGTACTGAGGAAATGCAAGAAGGCTGTTTATCTGTACCGGATATTTTTGAAACGGTTGAACGCCCGGAAACAATCACTGTGCGTTATCAAAACCTGGAAGGTGAAATAATTGAAGAGTCAGTGGATGGACTCTACGCAGTCTGTATTCAGCATGAAATTGACCACCTGGATGGTCGTCTTTTTATAGACTATCTGTCACCTTTAAAACGTAATCGAATCCTTAAAAAATTTGAAAAGCAGGAAAAGCTTCAAGCGGCACGGGTATCCTGAAAATATAATATGACAACCGGTCTCAATATCGCATTTGCAGGGACCCCTGATCTGCCTGCCCGGATTCTCGAACATATCTCAAGGGCCAATCGACACTCCATTAGTGCAGTCTTTACGCAGCCAGACAGGCCTTCAGGACGAGGGAAAAAAATCACAAAAAGCCCGGTAAAACTTTCAGCAGAAGCTCTTGGTATCCCTATCTATCAGCCACAAAATAAATTTGAACTCGAATCTGAAACCATTCTAAATTCAGTTGATGTCCTGGTAGTCGCTGCCTATGGATTAATCCTGACTGATACTGCGCTATCTCTACCAAAGTTTGGCTGTATAAATATTCATATGTCATTACTCCCAAGATGGCGTGGGGCGGCCCCTATACAACATGCGATACTTGCCGGAGAACATGAGATGGGTATCACGATCATGCAAATGGATGCGGGGCTGGATACAGGAGACATACTGTATCAACTGCCATGTCCTATTGAAAAAAACGAAACAGCGGGATCGTTGCATGAAAAACTTTGTCAATTAGGTTCAGAATCAATCATGACTATGTTAGACAAGCTCTCAAATGGGGAGTATCAACCTGTCCCTCAGGTAAATGAACACGCCACCTACGCGTCGAAAATAAGTAAAAAAGATGCCCTGATTGACTGGAATAATTCTGCCGAAAATATTGAAAGACTGATTCGCGCCATGAACCCTGTCCCCATTGCCCATGCAAAAATTGGTGATCACCATATCAGAATCTGGGAAGCAGAAATTATTCATGATCATGGCCCACCTTATCCTCCAGGCACGATTATTGGCTATTCTGCCAATGGACTTGAGATTTGTTGTCAAGACAAAATAATTAATATTACAAAGTTACAACTCCCTGGAAAGAAACCTTTAAGTACATCAGCCTTATTCAATGGTAATCCTTCCATGTGGTCCGGCATCAAACATTAATGGGAACGAATCAAGTTAATCAATCAGCACGAGAGATAGTCACCAGAGTGCTGACAGACGTTATCAGTAACAGAAAGCATCTGGATACCAGTCTTGCCATCTATCTGACTACCATTGATGATGTTCGTACTAAAAGCCTGGTTCAGGAAATTAGTTATGGTGTAATGAGATGGTATTACCAGCTGGACAGTATACTAAACCTGCTGATATCAAAGCCTTTAAAAAATAAAGATACTGATCTTAAAGTTTTGCTGCTATCAGGAATATATCAAATAAAATTTTTAAGGACACCAGACTACGCAACTATCAATGAATCTGTTGAAACATCTAAAGCGATAGGAAAACCCTGGGCAACCAAGCTTATTAATGCCATCTTAAGAAGATACCAACGAGAACAAAGTGAAATTGAGAAAAAAATATCAGATTATGATGTATCGCATTTTGCCTTTCCTGCCTGGTTACTAAATAAAATTGCCGATCAGTGGCCTGAGCACTGGCAAACTATTCTAACCGCAAGCAATCAACATCCACCTATGCATCTAAGGCTCAATACACAAATACAAAGCGGAGAGAGTTATTTAAAGCTACTCAAATCCAATGGAATAAATGCAACCCTTTCTACAGTCTCAAAAACAGGCATCCTGTTAAATAAAGCCATGAATGTTGAAGACATCCCCGGTTTTATCAAAGGTAACATTTCAGTTCAGGATACCGGGGCACAACTTGCTGCGCCATTACTGGATTGCCTCCCCGGACACAGAGTGCTGGATGCATGTGCCGCACCAGGCGGTAAAACCGGAAATTTACTGGAACGGTATCCAAAGATGTCTGAATTGGTTGCCATTGATGTTGATGAGAAAAGGGTAAAATTAGTAACTGAAAATCTTAGAAGATTGAATAAAAGAGCAACCATAATTAAAGCAGATATAAATGACCTTAACTCATGGTGGGACGGCACGTTATTTGATCGTATTTTGCTGGATGCCCCATGTAGCGCCAGTGGCATCATCCGGAGACACCCTGATATCAAATACTTACGTACAAAAGAACAGATTCCGATGCTACTTAAAACCCAGAAGTCACTACTTGAAACACTTTGGCAGGTACTAAATATCAGGGGAAAACTACTTTATTGCACCTGTTCCATATTCAAAGAGGAATGTAGTGAGCAAATTGCCCAATTTATTAATCAGTATAATAATGCGAGACTATTACCGATAGATGCATATTCTGGTGTAAATACCAACTATGGACACCAAATATTACCGGGAATGGATGAATCAGATGGATTTTTTTACTCACTTTTAGAAAAAACCGAATCATGAGATCGTTTTTACTTAATTTTTCCATAATCCTGACGTTTTTGTTAGCGCCATCGGCTGCTATGGCTGAAGGCATCAGTATAGATTATGCATCTGGTAGGGTAAAAGATGGTTTTTACAAGGTTGATGCGAATATTAATTACGACCTCTCAGACAGTGTGATTGAGGCACTTAACCATGGAATTCAACTAAGATTTGATATCACTGTGGAAATTAGAAGGGTCCGCAACTGGCGTTGGGATCCGACTGTCGCAAACGCCGTTCTAAGCTACACTCTGGATTACCTTCCATTAA
>JAURPG010000101.1 GCA_030835405.1 Gammaproteobacteria bacterium
TATATTTAAGTTAGCATACGCGTTTTTTCAACAGGCATAGAAGATGAAGCTTTCAGGTGAACAATTCGTTAACTGGGACAAGAAGGCCATTACCCTGCTTGGCATGTCCGGGGTGGGGAAGACTCGTCTCGCCTGTCTGCTTCGCAAGCGTAACTGGTTCCACTATTCATGTGATTACCGGATTGGCACACGTTATATGGATGAGGTTATCCTTGATAATATTAAATCCTCGGCGATGCAGATTCCCATACTCAGGGAATTATTGCTCTCTGATTCTATTCATATCGTCAATAACATCACAGTGGACAATTTGAAGCCCTTATCAAGCTATCTGGGTAAACTGGGTAATCCCGAACTGGGTGGGATAGGTATTCGGGAATTCAAGGAACACCAGCGTCAGCATCGTGATGCTGAAATTGCTGCCATGAATGATGTCCCCAGGTTTATTCATAAGGCCCATGAGGTTTATGGCTATGATAATTTCATAAATGATGCCAGTGGCAGTCTGTGTGAACTGGATGATGGTGAAGTATTTGATAATTTGGCAAAGCATTCCTTAATCATTTATATCCAGGCAACCAGTGAAGATGAAAAGGCATTAATACAAAGGGCCGAAGCCGATCCAAAGCCATTATATTATCGTGAAGATTTTCTGGATATAAAACTGGAAGAGTATATGCAGCATCATTCTCTGGAGTATGCGGCCCAGATCATTCCCGATGAGTTTGTCCGGTGGGTTTTTCCAAGACTGTTTTATGAGCGCATACCTCGGTACGAAGCGATTGCGGATAAATATGGCTATACCGTATCAACCAAAGAGATTGAATCAGTACAGACAGAAGATGATTTTATGAAAGTCATTTCTGCCACACTGGATAAATAACACTAGAGGGATGATTTGATATGCCGTTGGTTGCGAACACAAAACTGCCAAGTTTTAGCCGATTACAAGATGGTGGAGAGACTATTATCTCAAGAGATCATGCTGAACATCAGGATATTCGTGAGCTGCATATTGGTTTATTGAATATGATGCCTGATAAGGCCCTTGAGGCAACTGAACGTCAGTTTTTGCGTTTGGTGGGTGAAAGTAACCAGATAGCACAGTTTTATGTACATCCGTTTACCTTAAAAGAAATACAAAGAAGTGCTGATGGCGCAAAACATATTGCAGAGTATTACCAGGATGTCGACGAAATTAAAGAGCAGGGACTTGATGCCTTAATCATTACTGGTGCAAATGTCATAGGCCCTGAGTTGTCTAACCAGGCATTTTGGGACCCGTTAAGAAAAATTACTGAATGGGCAAATGACAATGTCACATCAACGCTTTGTTCCTGCCTGGCAACACATGCCTTGCTTGAATTTCGTTACGGTATCAAACGCAAACCTTTAAACAATAAACGTTGGGGCGTCTATTCTCATCGCGTAGTGGATAAAAAGCATCCTCTGGTATTGGGGGTTAACACCCGTTTTGATGTCCCGCATTCACGTTTTAATCAGGTGGACCTGGAGCAGTTTGAAGCAGCAGGTTTAAACGTACTGGTTAATAGTGATGAAGCAGGTGTACATCTGGCAGTTAGTGAGGATGGTTTCAGAATGGTATTTTTTCAGGGACACCCAGAGTATGATGCCATTAGTTTGATGAAAGAATATAAACGCGAGGTTGGGAGGTATATTTTTGAAGGCATAGAAGATTATCCTCCTGTACCGGAAAATTATTTCGGTCAACTTAATAATGCCATTCTGGAAGAGTATAGGGAACGGGTAGGTACGGCAATGCACAATAATTCGGCAATACCTGAATTTCCAGAACATATCCTGGTACCTGGTTTGGATAATACCTGGCATGATAGTGCGGAGGCGGTCATCAATAACTGGATAGGCAAGGTATATCAATTGACCCACCTGGACCGTCGTATCGCGTTTGCTGATGGGATCAATCGGGACGATCCGTTGAATCTCAAGGCAGGATAAACATTGGAGGCATACAGTGGCTTCGATAGGTTTCGTTAGCCTGGGTTGTCCCAAGGCCCTGGTGGATTCTGAAAGGATATTAACCCGACTGCGTGAGGAGGGTTATCAAATTTCATCTGATTATGACGGTGCTGATCTGGTAATCGTTAATACCTGTGGTTTTATAGACAGTGCCCGCGAAGAATCCCTGGCAGCTATTGGGGAGGCTATCAAGGAAAATGGTCGCGTCATTGTTACCGGATGTTTAGGCGTAGAGGAAGAAAAAATCAAACAGACTCATCCTCTGGTTTTAAGTATTTCCGGACCACAACAATATGAACAAGTCATTGATACGGTTATCAAGTACGTTCCCAATAAAGAAGATTATAATCCATTTACCGACTTGCTCCCCCCCCAGGGTATTAAGCTTACACCCAGCCATTATGCGTATTTAAAGATTTCAGAGGGCTGTAACCATAAATGTAGTTTCTGCATTATTCCTGACATGCGCGGAAAACTGGTGAGTAGAACGCTAGATGATGTATTGAATGAGGCGCAAAGGCTGAAAGACGCGGGAGTAAAAGAGTTACTGATTATTTCTCAGGATACCAGTGCCTATGGTGTGGATATTAAATATCAACAGGTGCAATGGAACGGGGATACTATAAAGACCGATCTCCAGATGCTATGCGAAAAATTGGGTGAAATGGGAATATGGGTACGCTTACATTATGTCTATCCCTATCCCCATGTTGATAGTTTAATCCCGCTAATGGCCAGCGGAAAAATTCTGCCTTATCTTGATGTGCCATTACAACATGGAAGTGCGAGGATATTAAAGGCCATGAGAAGACCGGCAGCAACAGAAGATACCTTAAAGCGTATTAACGCATGGCGGCAGATTTGTCCGGAACTGACAATCCGCTCAACATTTATCGTTGGATTTCCTGGTGAGACTGATCAGGATTTTAACGAGTTACTGGGATTTTTAGAGCAGGCGCAACTGGACAGGGTCGGGTGTTTTAAGTATTCGCCTGTGGATGGTGCCAGCGCTAATGCCTTGCCTGATCACGTGGAGCCTGAGATTGCAGAGGAAAGGTGGCATACCTTTATGCAAGTCCAGGCACATATCAGTAGGGCTAAAATGCAAACTAAAATTGGTACTGAAATAGATGTGATAATTGATGATTTTGAAGACAGTGAAATGATTGGTCGCAGCAAAGGTGATTCCCCTGAAATCGATGGGCATATATATATTCCGATTAAGCAAGGAATTGAATCTGGTGATATTATTAAGGTACGTATAGAAAATACTGATGATTATGACTTATGGGGCAAAGTGGTCGATATTAATCCGGAGATGATTTAATGTCAGCAACATTTTTATTTCCATTAGGCGCGGCATTGATTACCGTATTATCATATTTTTACCCGTCAATTTTGGCGCTGCACGCAGACTTTATTGTCCCATTGCTTGGCCTGGTCATGTTGGGAATGGGCATGACATTACGGTTTGAGAATTTTGTTGAGATATTAAAAAGGCCCAGAATCGTTAGTATCGGCGTCATTTTACAATTCCTGTTTATGCCCATCTTGGCTTATTTGGTCAGTGTCATTATGGGGTTGGAAGAGTCTTTGCTCATTGGGTTGGTACTGGTAGGGTCCTGTCCGGGAGGGACGGCATCAAACGTTATTTGTTATCTAAGCCGCGGCGATGTGGCATTGTCAATTATATTAACTTCTATTTCCACAATGCTTGCTGTGATATTTACACCTTTACTTGCCTGGTTATATATTGGGCAGCGTGTTCCCGTGCCTGTATTCGATATGATGTTTGATATATTCAAAATTATTCTTATACCTGTTGCTGCCGGTGTGATGATTAACCATTATCTGGGAGATAAATTACATGCAGTAAAACGTATATTCCCGTTTGTATCGGTGCTGGCAATTATTATCATCATAGGCATTATAATGGCATTGACCCAAGCCCAGTTACATTTGGTGGCCTTGCCCGTTTTGGCTGCGGTTGTCTGGCATAACCTTACGGGCCTGGCGGCAGGCTACTACATAACCAAATGGTTGGGCTATGATGACAAGACGGCTCGAACCATAGCGATAGAAGTGGGAATGCAAAATTCTGGTTTGGGAGTGGCACTGGCCAAAGAGTATTTTTCCATACTTGCCGCATTACCTGGGGCCATATTCAGTGTTTGGCATAATATCAGTGGTTCACTGTTTGCCGGTTATTGGACGCGTAAGCTGGAAGAGGCTAAACCCTGATAATCCGGTCTTCCGTCACGATAATATTAACGCCAATGTCATGGGTATCCACGGGTAGCTCAGTGACAATTTGGAATTCATAGGCAGGTGCAATCCTCAAGATATTCGGGTGCTTATTAAACCATTTATCATAATAGCCCAGCCCCATTCCTAATCTTTCGCCTCTAACCGTAAAACCGATTCCAGGGGTAATGCAAATATCGATATCGGCATTAGTGTCTGCTCTGTCAATGGGCTCTGAAATTCCAAACTGATTTGTTTGCATCTTTGACCAACCAATAAAGCGTGTTGCGACCATATCCTCCCGGTAGATTTTTGGAACAGATACCTGCTTACCATGATTTTTTAACCAGTCGATCAATATATGTGTATCAATTTCATGGCCTGATGAGACAAAGCAAAACACATGATTGGTCGATATCTGTTGCAAAAGGTCCTCTAGACGCCGCAATATGGTCTCATCGAAGATAGCCTTTTTCTCTGGTTCCATAGCCTTAAGCTGGCTAACCAGGGTGGATCTTAATGCCTTTTTAGCCTCGATAATGTCGATATTTGCCATGGGTAACCCCTGTTAAATCGAGAATTATTTTTAAAATATGCCATTAACTTTTTGTTTTATATAAAGAAATTTGTAATTTTTCTCATTTTTGTCAGGTATTTCAACGGTTACCGGGATTCTTACTAAGCTATTGTTTACCCTTTATTTTTATCCTATATCCCGTACAATACCGCCTCTTTCAGTATCCCGTATATCATATTTAATTATTAGAGGAATAACACTCAAATGGTAACAATTCGTTTGTCAAGGGGCGGCGCTAAGAGGCGACCGTTTTATCATATCGTGGTGACTGATTCACGAAATCGCCGTGACGGGCGCTATATCGAGCGAGTCGGGTTGTTCAACCCTATTGCCACTGGAAACGAAGCTCCGCTAAGAATTGACCTGGAACGTATTGATTACTGGCTGGGCCAGGGTGCCAAGGCATCAGACCGCGTCAGTGACCTTGTTAAAGAGTACAAAAAAAATCAACCAGAAAGTCAGGCAACCGTAGCTGCCTGATACCCAGAGATGGAAACGCCTGCAGATAGCAAGGCCGTATCTAATCAAAGGGTAATTATTGGCAAGGTATGCGGTGTCTATGGTATCGCAGGCTGGTTGAAGGTCATTTCCTATACCCGACCCAGGGAAAACCTTTTTAACTATCATCGGTTAATGGTCGGACGGCAGGGAAGCTGGAAAGAAGTCACGTTGTCGGAGGGAAGAAAACAGGGCAAGGGACTGGTGGTGAAATTTGAACATTTGTCGGACAGGGACATTGCCCGGCAGTATATGGATATGGACATCGCGGTGAATCGGGATGAATTACCCCCATTGCCGGATGGTGAATATTACTGGTGTGATCTGATTGGCTTAAAGGTAATGGATGTAGAGGGACGACACCTTGGGGATGTAGGCGATATTGAGGAAACCGGTGCGAACGATGTGCTGGTGGTCGAGGGTAAAAAGCGTCAATTGATACCACTGGTGTTTGATAGATATATTAAAAATGTGGATCTGAAACAGGCTGTTATCATTGTAGACTGGGTTTCGGAATACCAGTGATGTTGAACATTATTGTAGTGACACTGTTTCCCGAAATGATCAACGCAGTAACAGAATTTGGTGTGACTGGTCGTGGGGTGAGTAACGGTCTACTCAATGTGTCCGTCATTAACCCACGGGATTATGCGGACGGGCCACACAGGAATGTGGATGATCGCCCTTATGGAGGCGGTCCAGGTATGGTAATGATGCTGGAGCCATTGCAAAAGGCAATACATCATGCCAGGAAAATATTACCGGATGCCCGGGTGATATATTTATCTCCACAGGGTAAAACGCTGAATCAGTCTGCCGTAAGACAACTGGCTGACAATACCGATTTAATTCTGGTATCAGGTCGGTATGAGGGGATTGACCAACGGTTGATTGATCAGGAAGTGGATGAAGAATGGTCAATTGGAGATTATGTGGTAAGTGGTGGTGAGTTGGCGGCGATGGTTTTAATTGACGCCATGGCCAGAACGGTCCCTGGTGTTTTAGGTGATGCCACTTCAGCTGAACAGGATTCATTTGTGGACGGGTTACTGGACTTTCCACATTATACCCGGCCGGAAAGAATAGCCGGTCAGTCGGTACCCGAGGTATTATTAAGCGGGGACCACGAAGCAATACGAAAATGGCGGGTCAAACAGGCATTGGGCCGGACCTGGCTTAAACGACCAGATTTGCTGGAAGACATTGAACTGTCTGAGGAACAATCCCGGTTGTTAACTGAATTTAAGCAAGAAACAACGTCTGATTAAGAGTTAGTGGAGTACACGAAAATGACAAATATTATTGAACAACTTGAAGCAGAGCAGCTAAATCAGGGAATTCCTGATTTCAATCCTGGAGATACCGTGGTTGTACAGGTAAAGGTTAAGGAAGGCCAGCGCGAAAGGCTTCAGGCCTTTGAGGGTGTCGTCATTGCCAGGAAGAACAGAGGATTAAACTCCTCATTTACAGTCAGAAAGATCTCCTATGGTGAAGGCGTGGAACGTGTATTCCAGACCCATAGTCCCGGGATCGCCAGCATCGAGGTGAAACGCCGCGGTGATGTCCGTCGTGCCAAGCTCTATTATATGAGAGAGCTTAGCGGTAAAGCAGCCAGGATTAAGGAAAAGATTGCCCCTTCCCAGTCTTCCGCGAAAACATCATAATCTACGAATCTACCCAGAAATAAATCGATATAATAATGGTCCAGTGGCTGCAATCTGGACCATTTTAAATGTCTGTACAAGATTACGATATTATCTCTGATACACCGGTAGAGACCCTGGGCATCAGGCTTGACGGTGATGCTATTGAAGAAGTTGTGTGGTTGCCAGGTAACGAATGTAAAGATAATCCTCGCCATCCCCTCGCCAACCGTCTTAAATCCGATATTTTATATTTCCTTGATAAGGGTGTACCTTTGCCTGAAGTTAAGATGAACCTGTATGGAAGTGCATTTCAATTAATGGTTTGGCGTGCCCTGCAATCCATAATGGTGGGGGATGTCATGTCATATGGCCAATTGGCAAAAAGATTGAATACCGGCAGTCGCGCCATTGGTCAGGCATGCCGTACCAATCCAGTGGTATTATTTATACCCTGTCACAGGATTGTCGCGGCATCCGGAGTGGGTGGCTACATGGGCAAAAAGAACCGCATTAATATTAAATCCTGGTTACTGGAGCATGAAAGAAAATATGCCGGCTAACAATCTGAATCTGGAAAAACAGCTCATCTATATTGAACGCTTCCTGGATGCGTTGTGGATGGAACGAGGCTTGAGCCAAAATACACTCTCAGCCTATCGAAATGACCTCATGACCTTCGCAAAATGGTTAAATAAGCGAAACTCCAGTCTGCCAAATGCCGCTACTGCCGATCTTCACGAATACCTGGCAGATCAAGGGGGCAGGTCGGCAAGGTCTACCGCAAGGAGATTATCTACCTTACGTCGGTTCTACCAGTATATGGTCAGGGAAGGGCAGCTCAAATCCGACCCCACTATCAATATTGATTCACCCAGGATCGGCAGGCCCTTGCCCAAATCAATGACTGAGGCAGAGGTGGAAAGCCTGTTACAAGCGCCAGATGTAAATAATCCTACAGGTTTTCGTGACCGGACCATGTTAGAAGTCCTTTATGCGACAGGGCTCAGGGTTTCCGAACTGGTGGGTCTGAACCTGGATCAGGTGAATCTCAGGCAGGGGGTGATAAGGGTGATCGGAAAGGGCAATAAGGAACGATTGGTGCCTTTGGGGGAGGAGGCCGTAGACTGGTTAAACAGGTATATCCGTGAAATAAGACCAGATTTTTTTAAAACCAGCCCTGGTTCAAGCCTGTTTCCATCCAACCGTGGCAAGGCGATGACTCGCCAGACATTCTGGTATGCCATCAAGCGTTATGCTATTCAGGCAGGGGTTAACAAAAGTCTTTCTCCGCATGTATTGCGACATGCGTTTGCAACCCACTTGTTGAATCACGGTGCTGATCTACGCGTCGTACAGATGCTGCTTGGGCATAGTGATATTTCAACGACACAGATATACACTCATATTGCCAAAGAGCGGTTGAAGGATCTGCATTCACAGCATCATCCACGAGGGTGAGAAAACATTATACAATTCATAGTTAATATTATTTGTATGAAATCCACTGATTGGCAAATAACGGTCCTCAGTGCAGATAAGCTAACTGGACAGATTTCATGGCTTTTTCTTAGCGATATAGAGATAGCTTATTCGGATAAGGGCTTTTATACTGCCTATGCATGTCGAAAGTTCTTTCCCTTACCTGGAAGTCTGGGTATCTAATACGGGCCCAAATCAATTAATCAAAATGCCATGAGCCAATCGTTTAGCAAACTACGGGTATCCGATTCACAGCTACAAAACCTGACTCAACTCGGATACACAGAAATGACGCCTATTCAGGCCGCCAGTTTGCCGGCGATTCTAGAAGGCAAAGACGTGATTGCCCAGGCTAAAACCGGCAGTGGTAAAACAGTAGCATTTAGCATTGGTCTGTTAGAAAAAATGAAGGTTGAAGACCTCGCGACCCAATCCCTCATTTTGTGCCCTACGCGGGAACTGGCTGATCAGGTAGCTACAGAAGTCCGTCGTCTTGCCAGAGCGATACCAAACATCAAGATCGTCCTGCTGTGTGGTGGTAAGCCATTTGGCCCGCAAAAAAATAGCCTCGCTAACGGTGCTCATATTGTTGTGGGCACACCCGGCAGAATCCTCGACCATATTTCACGTGATACATTGAAATTGCACACACTGACCACCTTGGTGCTAGATGAAGCAGATCGAATGCTTGATATGGGTTTTGCTGAAGATATCAAACAGATTATTCATAAAACACCTAAGAGTCGCCAAACGCTTCTATTCTCTGCCACCTATCCCGACGAAATTCGAACAATGAGTGCATCGGTACAACGATCAGCCCAAGAAATCAGTATTGATATCCAGCATCATACCGACGTAATTGATCAACTGTTTTATGAAGTTGAGAAACACGAAAGAAACAAAACTTTGATTGCTCTGTTTGAACATTATCAGCCGTTGGCGGCACTCGTATTCTGCCACACAAAAAAGCAATGCAATGAGATTGCTAATTTACTTAATGACAATAATATTCATTCCCTGGCACTCCACGGCGATTTTGACCAACGAATGAGAGACAAGGTGCTGGTACAATTTCGCAATCAAAGCTGTCCAGTGCTGGTCGCCACAGATGTCGCCTCTCGCGGCATCGATATTGCCGAGCTACCGCTCGTTATCAACTACGAACTTCCCCATGACCCCGAAATATACATTCATAGAATTGGGCGAACAGGACGTGCCGGGCAATCTGGCCGAGCCATGAGTATATTTACGCGTTCCGAGCAAAGACGCATCAATGATATTGAAGAATATCAGGGCAAACCTTGTATTTGTGATGTCTTAGCATCATTGGATCGACACCCAAACTACAAGCTTTATGCCCCGATGGCGACCATAGAATTCAATGCTGGGCGCAAGAACAAGATTCGACCTGGCGATATTTTAGGTGCACTCACCGGTGATGTTGGTCTGGTCGGAAGCGACGTCGGGAAGATAGACATTCTTGATATGGCGAGTTTCGTCGCGGTGAGATCCGGGCAGTTAAAAAAGGTGCTGCAGTATTTCGAACAAGGCAAGATCAAAGGACGCAGTGTGAAGGCGCGGAAAGTCTCCTAAATAGGGACAGACCACAGTTTTCTATTTAATTAAATGTCCAATTCCGCCTTGAAGCTGATCACTTAAATTTTGAAAAATAGTCAGGATTCAGGTGAATACTTTCAGATTTAAATCTGATGGTTGACCCAGCCACATGGCATGGTCAGTATGGTCAGCAAGGTCATTTCCGGTTACCCCATGGACCAGTATGTTCAGACCATAACGATGTTCCTCCAGATAGTTAATCACCGTGTCGAATTGAGCTGCATTGAAGCTTAACTGGCAACTCCAGTGAGGGTGAGGGCCAACATTTCGGGTATGGACTCGTCCCACGGGTATGAATAAGGTGCTACCTGTTTCTTGACATAATCTCCTGGCCAGATCCAGCGTATCTTCATCAAAATATACATGTGCATGGTATGCCGGATAGAGGTTCTCTGGTCGCGTAGTCATCGCTGGATAAATATAATAACTTTAATCTTCTTTCCGAGGGGGGACTGTTGCGTAGATTTCTTCCAGGGTAGTCAGACCCTCTGCTACCTTTTGTGCGCCACTGATACGTAATGGTGGCATACCTTGGCGAATCGCTGATTCATAATATAAATTCAAGTCATTACTGGTATTGATCAGTTTGCGTATCCCCTTATCCACTATCAGGGTTTCATAGATACCGGTTCGCCCCATATAACCAGTATGACGGCACTCATCACAGCCTTGTGGGCCAAAAATAATATCAGGAACAGGTAAACCTTCGGGTTCAGTGATCTTCCTCCAGGCGACAGGATCAACTTTTGTTTCAATTTTACAGTGTGGGCATAACGTTCGGACCAGTCGCTGGGCCAGCACTCCCAGCAAGGTGGCACCCACCAGGAAGGGTTGGGCACCGATATCCAAAAGACGGGTAATTGTAGATGGCGCATCATTGGTATGTAAACTGGACAACACCAGGTGACCTGTCAACGCAGCTTGTATGGCTATTTCTGCCGTTTCACGATCACGTATCTCACCTACCATGATGATATCGGGATCCTGCCTTAACAAGGTCCTGACGCCATTAGCAAATGTCACATCAATATTATTTTGTACCTGCATTTGATTAAACAGAGGATCAACCAGTTCTATAGGATCTTCAATAGTACAGATATTAAGTTCAGGACGGGCAACATGTTTTAAAGTTGAATACAGGGTTGTGGTTTTCCCCGATCCGGTAGGGCCGGTGACCAGGATAATGCCATGAGGTTGTTCCAGTATGTCATTCCAGTGTTGCATATCATATTCAGAAAAACCAAGGTCGACATAGTCCTTCATTAACATATCAGGATCAAAAATCCTCAACACCAGCTTTTCACCGAAGGCAGTGGGCATGGTGGAAAGTCGCATTTCCACTTCGTTACCATTAGGTGTCTTGGTTTTTATTCTGCCATCCTGGGGTCTACGCTTATCGGTTACATCCATTCGCCCCAGAGATTTAAGTCTGCTGGTGATAGCACCCATGAGTATGATGGGAAATTCATGGACGATATGCAGAACACCATCAATGCGGAATCTGACCTGTCCCTTGTCTCTGCGAGGTTCAAGATGTATATCACTGGCGCGCTGTTCGAAGGCAAACTGTAATACCCAGTCCACCAGGCTGACGATATGACGGTCATTGGAATCAGGTTCACCTGATTTACCGACTTCAATAAGCTGTTCAAAATTTTGCAGTGTACTTATGGTTTTATTTTTAGAATCGAATACCGCACCTTTCAGGGAGCGACTAACGCCATAGAATTCTTTGAGATAGCGTTCAAGGTCATTGGGGTTGATTAATATACGTTTAACTTTTCTTTTGGCTATTCGCTCAAGTTCATTTTCCCAGGTGGAGATAAACGGTTCGCAAGTAGCAATTGACAGCTCCGTATCGGTTACAAAGACCGGAAGTATTTTTAACTTATTTGCATAGGCCTGGGAGACAACACTGGTTACTTTGGTAACATCAATTTTTAAAGGATCAATCCGCAAATATTCCTGTCTGGATTTTTTTGCCAGCCAACGGGTCAGTTGTTCCAGGCTCAGTGGATAGCTGGGTTTGGTGTTACTCTGCAATCCAAGGTCTGCAATAATCGTCAGGGGATGGGCGGTATCCTCATTGTGTTCTTTAATCGCTCTTACCTGTGCAGCCTGTTGTGGACTAATAACACCATCCTTTTCCAATTCGTCAAGAACGTAATGAAGTGATAATTTTGAATCGGAAGTATTTTTTGCCGGATTAGCCATATTTTTTATCTACAATACCAAGGTTGAGTACGGAACGTTTATCCTGCCTTAAAGTCTGATAAGATACCCTAATTCATCGCAGGATGATCCAAATATTTTAACGAGGCGACATTAATGGCAAATCATATGTATTTGAAATTATTAATTATTTTAACGACAGTCTGGATGTCTGTAAATTCCATTGCAGATGAGGCAGAGATTGAAAAAATAATGGATTCTATACAATCCGTCCTGCCTGGTATGGAGATTGACCTGATCGAGGAATCTGCTATTCCGGAGATGTATGCGGTACTGATTGGTGCTGAAGTATTTTACGTATCTGCTGATGGGCAGTATCTACTACGTGGTGATTTAATTGATATCCCAAATAAGCTGAATCTCAGTGAAGAAAAGCGAACAGTTGCCAGGAAAAAAATGTTGCAGCAAGTGCCTGAAAAAGACTTGATTAATTTCTCACCGGATAATCCTGAATATACCGTATATGTTTTTACTGATATAACCTGTCCTTATTGCCAGAGACTGCAGGGTGATATCAAGGAAATTAATGATAATGGTATAGCCGTAAAATATCTGGCATTTCCACGCCAGGGTGTAGGCACCCCGGCTTCAGATATGATGGAGAAAATTTGGTGTGCTGAAAATCGACAGGAGGCATTCCTGGATACCATTATAGGTCTTGAATTTGATGTGGACAGTTGCGTAAATCCAGTAGTTGAGCATTTCAGCCTGGGACAGGCCATGGGAGTGAGGGGAACTCCTGCAATTTTTACTGATTCTGGCCGTTATTTGCCAGGTTATTTACCACCGGATAAGTTGCTTGAAGAAGTGAGAAAAGAATAGCTTAAATCTTAAAACCATTTAATGAATCAATAACAACTTTTGTTGTTTCACCATCATCGGTTATCTCTATTTTGACAGGAAGGTAATGAATATCTGGTGCGCTCCAGAAGATGGATTGGCGGTCGCTGTCCTCACGTTTACGTTTTAACTTTATCGTATTGAGTTTGCCTAATGGAGTATCAAGGACTTCTTCACCCACTGTTTCGAATGTATAGACCTTTTCCTTACCACCATCTGCGATTTGATACGTCAGGACAGATTTTCCCTGTTTCAGGTCCATCATGATAGACAGTTGGTATAATAATTTATCCAGCATTCCGTCTGCTGCAGACATTTTCCATGAGTCACCATTGATGGAATTTGTAATCTGTTTATTTGGCCAGTCAAATTCAACGGTAACATTTCGGTCATTTTTACTACCGGTACGCATGTATTCATAAAAGTTGGGAATTAATTTGCCATTAGCAGACTTCCAGGTACTTTTTTCTACGATTTTATCTTTTCTGAATAGAGAAACGATGCCAATGGTTCTAGTCTCAGAATAAAGGGTGTTTTCTGTACCATTAATCGTCAATACTCGCTTCATCTTGGCTATTTTAAGGCCGCCACGATAGACATCATACTCAGCATCAAAATCCCTGATACCTTCAAATTCTTCTGCGCTAACCGAAGCCATAAAGGCAATTGCGAGTAGGACTGCAAATAGGTGGAAAGTCTTCATATTAAAACTATGACAGTTTCTCTGTGTTAAGATTCAATCTGCAGATTATATTACAGAAAAAACCAAGTTGACAGAAATGTGTTTATATAAAATTACATATATTACAATGTGTTACGCCATATTTTTAATGATGCAGGTTTAATAGATAAAATAACCGTCCAGGTCTATTCATTATGTATTACCTTTATGTCGTGATTATCACCCTGTTATTACCTCTTGAGTGTTGCCGATTGTTTTTTAAATCCTTACGTCATCCAGCACTACGGTCACGACTTGCAGGCACATTAAGTTCGCACTCCATCAAACCTATTTCAAAGCCTGTTATCTGGATCCACGCAGTATCTGTCGGTGAGGTACAGGCATGTAGACCATTAATAGGAAAGTTATGGGACGACCACCCTGACCATGAGTTATTAGTGAGCACCGTGACAACTACAGGTGCAGAATTGGTGAGAAAGTCTTTTGAATCATGTGTTACGCATACCTATCTGCCTTATGACCATCCGTTTATTGTGCAGCAGTTTTTAAATGCAATAAACCCGGCTATATTGGTGGTGGCAGAAACTGAGATTTGGCCGGTTCTATATAAACAATGCAAACTCCGCCATATTCCTGTCATTATAATTAACGCAAGGGTGACCGATAAATCCTTCCATCGTTATCAGAAGTTGCGCAGTTTGACCAGTCAGACACTTGGACAGGTTAATGCCATTGTGGCCCAAAGCGAGGCAAATGCAGAGAAATTCAATGAACTGGTGATTGATAAGCAAATAGTCTCTGTTAATAAAAATCTTAAATTCGATGTGGCTGATATCACATCATCAGATGAGATTCAGCGTGAGTTGAGTCCATTGATTAATGGCCGTTGCGTCATCATAGCTGCGAGTACCCATTCGGGTGAAGAGACTTTGTTGCTGGATGCATTTAATAAAATAAAACAATCTCTAGTCGAGATTTTTATCATCATCGTACCTCGTCATCCTGAAAGGGCTAAGGATATTGGTAAAATTGCAAGAGATGCGGGGTTTAACGGGACTTATTATACAGATAAACAATCCTGGAAAACGGATTGTAATGTTCTAATTGTTGATGAAATTGGTATATTGCAACAATTATATCTTCTCGCAGAGCTTGTTGTAATAGGGGGCAGTTTTGTTCCTATAGGGGGGCACAATATGTTGGAGCCTGCCTCGGCATCGAAAGCCATCATTACCGGCCCATATCTGGATAACTTTATTGAAATCTATGAATTACTGGAGACCGCAGGAGGGATAGTAAAAGTAAAGGATCAAATTGAACTAATATCATCCATCCAGGAACTACTAAAAGACCAGGCCAGACGAGAAGACATGGGAGCACGGGCCAGGGGAGTGGTGATTGACAACCGGGGAGGGGTGGACAAAATTATACGATTAATAGATGGTTTATTGCCTGATGAGAACCAGTATTAATGATTATTTGATGATATCTAACATTTCCTGAACGTAAGTATATTTTTCCCGTGGTTTACCCTTTGGCTCCCCCCGGGAAATTTCATCAGTATCGATCTTCTTCCAATCGGCGAAACTAACGTAATTAATACCTTTGTTTTGTAATAATTTGACCAATGCCTCATCATCGGGTTTTTGTGCCGAATCAGTGTTTGATTCAAGGTCATCGGTCAGTGATTTTATTGTCGCAACACTGTCCGCCCGATTGGTTCCAATAATGCCTGATGGTCCACGCTTAATCCAACCGGCAGTATATAGCCCCGGTTCAATTGTGCCGTTAATATCCGTTACCCTGCCATCAGTATTGGGAATGATGCCACGTTTATCATCAAATGGGACCCCTTCAATAGGGACTCCCTTATAACCAATACTTCGAAATACCAGTCCGGTCTTGAGCTCTGTGAATTCTCCTGTTCCCCTGGCCCCCTGGCCGAATGCATCGCCAGACAGGACATTTTTTTCTAATTTAACAGCTTCGACTCGATCTTTGCCAAGTATCTCCACCGGCCCCTTCAGGAAGGTGAAGTACACCCTTCGTTTCTTGTCATCACTTGCTGATTGCTCAGAAAACCCCTTGAATAGGTCATAGACCTTGCGATTCCCAGCACTGGATTTCTCTTCCAGTTCAGCCTCGCTTTGTGCATTTAAGATCAATTCTTCGGGATTAATAACAGGATCACAATCTGCAAGTTCCCCAAACTCTTTGAGTTCTTTTGAGGTGAATTTTGCCTGGGCAGGCCCTCGTCTACCAACCACATAGATATGCTTGATATTACTTTTATCCAATGCATCTAGGGCATGTTCTGCAATATCAGTATGTTTGAGCTCATCACGGGTCTTGGCAAGGATCCTGCTGACATCTGCAGCCACATTACCTTGACCAAAAATGACGGCAGTGTCGTGAGAGAGGTCAAATTCTCTGTCACGGTAATCCGGGTGTCCATTATACCAACCGACAAATTCGGTTGCGGTATGGCTACCCTTCAGGTCTTCCCCAGGAATTCCTAAACGTCGATCTGATTCTGCACCACAGGTTAAGATGACTGCGTGATATAACTCTCGTAATTCAGAAATTTGGAGGTCTTTCCCGATGGATACGTTCCCAAAAAAGCGAAATTCAGGTGATTCTGCAATCTTGGCGTAGACTTGCATGGCCTGTTTGAGTTTAGGGTGGTCCGGGGCTACCCCACTGCGTACCAGTCCATAGGGGACGGGTAGTCTTTCAAACATATCAACCCGGGTAGTTAACCCGGATTTTATCAATGCCTCAGTGGCATAAAAACCACTGGGGCCACTACCAACAATGGCTACCCGCAACGGGTTTTGTTCTGTTCCAGGACGACTCATTAAATAAATTAACGCAAGGTCTGATTATTAGTTATGTATTTTTTATTTAAAAACCAAGTTCGGCCTTGCGTTCATCTGCGCCTGGTAGAGGGTCCATCGGTTCTGAACACGATGGTAATTCAGGTGCACGTTCGGCATTAATCTCAATCCATTTACGCTGGTCTTCTGCGAGATCGTCTTCTTCAAAGATGGCCTGTACAGGACATTCAGGGATGCATGCACTGCAATCAATACAGACATCAGGATCGATATATAGCATTTCATCATCGTAGTGAAAGCATTCAACAGGACAGACTGCAACGCAATCAGTAAAACGACATCTTTGGCAGTTCTCAGTTACAACAGTGGTCATATTGTTCTCCTTGGTACTCCACTACACTGATATGTAGTTGTTAATTACAGTAGATTTGATGCTTTGAATTTAAAGACAATGAAATTCTATTAAATGTATTTTTAAAATTTTGTTATTTTGCAAACATTATATGTCAGCAGGGTAATCGTTGCCATATTCAAGCCAGCTAAAATATTAATTATATGAAAATAAAAAAGTAACGAAGTGATGGAAATAAAAACAGGGTCATTGATGAGTTGAAAAGAAGACATTACACTTTGCAGAAGGGGGGATAAAATAACCACATATTGTTGCATTAAAGCAACGTTATGGTACTAATTTAATCTGAAAATTTATTCTATAATAAGGTGAAAAAACTATAATTATCAATAAGTTAAATTAATTCAAGATTGGTCTTGGACAACCAGGAGATTTTCAAGTACATTTCAATCACGAGGTTGAGATACTCAGGACGGTTACGGTAAATTCTCATCCTTTTGTTGCGTCGCAAAATATGTCTAATAATATCAGTGCAACGACACAGTGTTATACAACTGTAACTTAAACCTTTAATTAAAGATCAGGATGTAACATAGATGATTGGGTCTTGTGGCATAGCCACAAGTCCGTTCATACCAGGATTATTATTATAACGACAAACCTGGATTCTGGTTGGATGTCATTATTGCAACCGACCAAACAACAACACATACCCCAGCTCTGCTGGGGTTTTTTTTTAGAAGTAGATGCAGCGCGGTATGCGCTACATCTGGAATAAGAAGGCCTGGTATCTGGAAGAGGCTGGAGATACCAGGCAATAGCCAAGATCCATCTCGGCTTACCGCTTTTAGGCGGTCACGGTAAATCGTTGGGTCTTACCAGCTTAAAGATCCCCCTGTCTGGTATTCAGTCACCCGTGTTTCAAAGAAATTCTTTTCCTTTTTCAGGTCCATGATTTCACTCATCCATGGAAAAGGATTGGTAGCACCTGGGTATTGTTCGGCAAGGCCAATCTGGGCACATCGCCGGTTTGCAATATACTGAAGATATTCTTCAAACATATTGGCATTTAAGCCGAGAACGCCGCGTGGCATGGTGTCATGTGCATAGCGGGTTTCCAGTTCAACGGCCTTACGGATTATGTCGGTAATCTCATTTCTAAAACCCGCGGTCCACAGATGCTGGTTTTCGATTTTGATCTGATTGATCACATCAATACCAAAATTCATATGCATGGACTCATCACGGAGAATATATTGAAACTGTTCAGCACAACCGGTCATCTTATTACGTCTGCCCATGGATAGTACCTGGACAAAACCAACGTAGAAAAAGATGCCTTCGAAGATTATGTAAAAGGCAATCAGGTCACGCAACAGGCGCTGGTCATCTTCTGGTGTACCGGTGCTGAAGTTAGGATCTCCCAGACTTTGCGTGAAACGCATGGCCCAGGATGCCTTATCATGAATGGCAGGAACTTCACGGTACATGTTAAAAACTTCTGCTTCGTCCAGACCCAGAGACTCTACACAATACTGGTAGGCGTGGGTATGTAATGCCTCTTCAAATGCCTGGCGGAGCAGGTACTGCCGGCATTCCGGATTGGTAATATGCCGGTAGACAGCCAGCACCAGATTGTTTGCCACCAGCGAATCTGCCGAGGCGAAGAATCCCAGATTTCGTTTAATCACCAAGCGTTCATCATCTGTCAGGCCTTCAGGGTTTTTCCATAATGAAATGTCTGCAGTCATATTGACTTCCTGGGGCATCCAGTGGTTTGCGCAGGCATCCAGATATTTTTGCCAGGCCCATTTATATTTGAAAGGAACCAGCTGATTTAAATCTGCCCGGCAGTTGATCATTTGTTTATCATCAACACTAATCCGGGCGGCCCCAAATTCTACTTCCTCCAGTCCAGTGGCACCCTGCAAATCAGGATCTTCCTGGGCGGAGCTACGGACACTGGCCGGTACCGGGGCGGGAGAAGTGGTGTTATCAGGATTGACGGAATAACTGTCTGTTGATACTTCAGATTCAAACGCCATGTCTCCCGCTGGCGTTTGTGCCTGCGTTTTGGATTTTTGACGGATGCTCTCTAATGGGTCGTTCCAGTTTCCTAGCATAATCTTTTCCTCAAATCTTTTAGCTTTTCACTTGGTACTTTCAATTTTTTTACTGGCATGCTTCACATTCCGGGTCATCAATTGCGCATGCCTTGGGGGCCGCGTCTGCACCGATATTGTCCCTGTTAACGGCAGCCAACTTGTTTTCGCGCCCGTCAGACAAGGTGCTCTTTTCTACATGGGTGGCCCCCATACTGCGCAGGTAATAGGTGGTTTTCAGACCACGAATCCAGGCCAGTTTGTACAGGTTGTCCATCTTCTTGCCGTCAGGAGCAGACATATACAGGTTCAAAGACTGGGCCTGGTCGATCCATTTTTGCCTTCTTGCTCCGGCCTCCACTAACCAGCGTGGATCCACTTCAAATGCAGAGGCATAAAGATCTTTCACTTCATCGGGGATCCTGTCTATGGGTTGTACACTACCGTCATAATATTTAAGGTCATTGACCATCACCTCATCCCAGATCCCCTGTTCTTTCAGGTCGCGAACCAGGTAAGGATTGACGATAGTGAATTCACCAGACAGGTTAGATTTTACAAACAGGTTCTGATAGGTCGGTTCAATAGACTGACTGACCCCACAAATGTTAGAGATTGTTGCTGTAGGGGCAATAGCCATGCAATTGGAATTTCGAATCCCCACGGACTTGAGGCGTTTTCTCAGCTTGTCCCACTGCAGGGTTTGGTCCGTATTGGTATCGAGAAATCCATCGCGGTGTTCTTCCAGTATGCTCAGAGAATCGATGGGTAATATACCCTGGCTCCACAAAGAACCTTCAAAACTGGAATAGGGACCACGTTCTTCTGCCAGGTTAATCGACGCCGAGATGGCATAGTAGCTTATGGCTTCCATGCTGGTATCGGCAAACTGTACAGCAGATTCGGATCCATAAGGTACGCGCAGTTTATATAATGCGTCCTGAAAACCCATAATACCCATCCCAACCGGGCGGTGCCTGAGATTGGAGCGACGGGCCTGGGGAACACTGTAGTAATTGTAATCGATTACGTTATCCAGCATGCGCATCGCAGTGTTGATGGTCTTTTCCAGCTTGTCCATATTCAGACCATTTTCGTCCACATGTTGAACCAGGTTGACAGAACCCAGGTTGCAAACCGCAATCTCATCATCGGATGTATTCAAGGTGATTTCTGTACACAGGTTGGATGAATGCACAACGCCATAATGTTGTTGGGGGGAACGCAGGTTGCAAGGGTCCTTAAAGGTAAACCACGGGTGTCCTGTTTCGTACAACATGGTAAGCATCTTTCGCCATAGGTCCAGTGCCTTCATGGTCTTATGGTTTTTAATCTCGCCCGCCGCTGCCATGGCTTCATATTCTTCATAACGTGCTTCGAATGCCTTGCCAGAGAGTTCGTGCAGGTCGGGAACATCATTAGGGGAGAACAAGGTCCATCCGCCTTCTTCACAGACCCGTTTCATAAATAGGTCCGGAATCCAGTTGGCGGTATTCATATCGTGGGTACGACGGCGGTCGTCTCCGGTATTTTTGCGTAACTCTAAAAATTCTTCGATGTCCAGATGCCAGGTCTCCAGGTAGGCACACATGGCACCTTTACGTTTTCCTCCCTGGTTGACGGCTACCGCCGTATCATTTGCCACCTTCAGGAATGGAACAACACCTTGTGATTTGCCGTTGGTACCCTTGATATGCGATCCCATGGCCCGAACACGAGTCCAGTCATTTCCAAGTCCCCCTGCATATTTGGAGAGCAGGGCATCGTCCTTGACAGCACTGAAAATACCATCCAGGTCGTCAGGAACAGTACTTAAATAACAACTGGAAAGTTGAGGTCTGCAGGTCCCGGAATTAAACAGCGTCGGTGTGGAACTCATGAAATCAAATGATGATAACAACTCGTAAAATTCTATGGCGCGGGTTTCACGGTCCAGTTCGTTAATGGCCAGCCCCATGGCAACACGCATAAAGAACGCTTGGGGTAATTCAAAGCGTATGTCTTCATCAGTATGGATAAAGTACCGGTCATATAAGGTTTGTAACCCAAGGTATGTAAACAGTTGATCTCTCTCAGGTTTTAGTGCTTTTCCTAGTTTTTTCAGATCAAACTTGACCAGTTCATGGTCCAGCAATCCTAATTCGGCACCGCGGTTAATATACTTACCGAAGTATGAACTGTAATGCTCAGTCATCTCCGATTGTGTGGCCCGGATATGGGTCTGTTCGATATAACTCAAGGCCTCATGTCTTAACTGGTCAAGCAGAAGCCGGGCAGCAACATAGGTGTAATTAGGTTCCTTTTCAATCATTGTCCTGGCACTCATGACCAGAGCGTGGTTGACGTCGCGTTCTTTGACGCCTTCGAACAGGTTGCGATAAGCATCGTCGATTATGAGGTGGCCTTCGACGTATTCAAGATCCGAGCAGGCCTCATTGATAACCTCAATCAGGCGATTCATGTCTAGAGGGACAACACTACCATCTTCCAGCGTGACGTTGATGGACTCCTTGTCATTCGACATAACCTCTTGATTTATATCGGTTTTATCTGCTCTTTCACGAGCCCTGTCTTCACGGTATATGACGTAGGCATGGGCGACTTTTTGCTCACCGGCACGCATCAAAGCCAGTTCGACGTAATCCTGAATATCTTCAATGTGTACCGTACCACCGGCACTCATGTTCCGTGTCACACCATGTACCACCTGGGTAGTCATCTCTTTGACAATTTCATGAATGCGATTGGAAGCCGCCGCTGTGCCTCCTTCAACACTCAGAAATGCCTTGGTCAAGGCAACAGCGACTTTGCTTGGATCAAATGCCGTGACCTTGCCGTTACGACGGATGACTTTAAATTCACCCGGTTGATAGGCATTGAATTCAGATTGTGTTGTATCTGTCGTTATTGCATCTGCGATATGTGCAATTTTAGTTTTTTCTTTATCAGTTACAGTTTCTGTGACCACTACCTTCTACGCCTCCATCAAAAACATTCCCCCAATGACAATAAACTGCTTGACAAATTGGTCGTTGTAAAAAGTTAGAAATAAGTTGAAGTTTTATTTGTAAGGTGGATTTATAGCACCCCTATAAAATGTGGTCAAGTGCCAATTAAACCACAAGATGATGTGGAATTTATTGTTATTTAAATCTTATTAACCTGTGGATAAAATTTGTCTTGGGACTGATTTTTTTACTGCAAATTGAGTAATTTCAGAGACTTATGGGTGGCCATTTATTCCAGTTGCAGATCAAACCCGAATTATGAACAGGGGGTATAACAAGCCCGGAAGAAAAATAATTATTTTTTTTGTACCAAATTTTGCAGACATGGCAGCAAAATTTTTCCCGATTCAACTCAGCGCCCATTTGTGTAATATAGATGGCTGGGATATCCAGGAAATATAACTAAGAGAAGGACAATTCAATATGCCAATTGAAGTAAAAGTGCCAAACATAGGTGATTTCAGCGGAGTAGAGATCATTGAAATTCCCGTTACACCCGGTGACAACATCGCAGCGGAAGATCCGATGATTGTGCTTGAGAGCGACAAGGCAACCATGGAAGTACCATCTGATAGTGGCGGAGAAATTCTGTCAATTCACGTAAAGGTCGGTGACAAGGTGTCTGAGGGAGATTTGATATTGACACTGAAGGGCGAGAAATCAGCCAGTAACACAACAACAGAAAAAACAGATGCCAAACAACAAACAGAATCTGCCCCGAATACTGATTCCAAAAATTCTGATGATGATATGGTTGATGTGTTGGTGCTTGGTTCAGGTCCCGGTGGATATACAGCCGCCTTTCATGCAGCAGATCTTGGATTAAAGACAGTCCTGGTAGAACGTTATCCTTCCATTGGTGGTGTGTGCCTGAATGTTGGGTGTATCCCTTCCAAGGCATTATTACATGTCGCAAAGGTCATTACAGAATCTAATGAAGCTAGTGAGTTTGGTATTGAGTTTGGTGAACCAAAAATTGATTTGGAAAAGTTAGGTGGCTGGAAAGATAAGGTAGTGGGGCAATTGACCGGTGGCCTCAAAGGCTTGGCCAAACAACGCAAGGTTGAGATTATTCATGGTAATGGGAGTTTTGTTAATTCCAATGAGCTTGAGGTTGAGTCCGATGCAGGCAAGCAGACCGTACGCTTTAAAAATGCCATTATTGCCGCAGGTTCCGAACCTGTTAAATTGCCGTTTTTACCGGACGATCCAAGGGTGATCAATTCAACCGGGGCGTTAAAGCTGGAACGAATACCAAAACGTATGCTGGTCCTGGGGGGAGGGATCATCGGCCTGGAAATGGCAACGGTTTATCACGAGTTGGGGACAAAAATTACCGTGGTTGAAATGCTGGACCGGTTGATCCCAGGTGCCGATCCCGACATCGTCAAGCCTCTGCAAAAACGTATCAGCTCGCAGTACGAAAACATTTATTTAAGTACCAAAGTCACTGCAGTTAAGGCAAATAACAAAGGCCTGGTGGTTTCCTTTGAAGGGGATAAGGCACCAAAAAAAGATAGCTTTGACTGTGTCCTCGTTGCCGTTGGACGCACACCGAACGGAAATAAAATTGGCGCAGAGAATATCGGCGTTGAGGTCGATGAACGTGGTTTTATTAAGGTCGATGAACAACAACGTACCAATGTTGAAAATATCTTTGCTATTGGTGATATCACCGGTCAGCCTATGCTGGCACATAAAGCCACCCATGAAGGCAAGGTTGCTGCAGCCGTGTGCGCAGGTGAGAAACGTTCTTTTGTCGCCAGGGTAATTCCTTCCGTTGCTTACACGGATCCCGAGGTTGCCTGGGTGGGAATCACAGAAACTGAGGCAAAGGAAAAAGGACTGGATTTTGGTAAGGGAGTATTTCCCTGGGCTGCCAGCGGCCGGTCTTTGAGCCTTGGTCGTAGTGAAGGGGTAACCAAGTTGCTTTTCGATAATAAGACCCAACAGGTCATTGGTGCTGGTATTGTTGGTCCCAGTGCCGGAGATCTTATTGCTGAGGCAGCATTGGCCATCGAGATGAATTGTGAAGCCGAAGACATTAGCCTGACAGTCCATCCACATCCAACATTATCAGAGACAGTTGCTTTTGCCTCGGAAGTTTTTGATGGCACAATAACGGACTTATACATTCCTAAAAAGAAATAATACTTATGTGTTGATAGCAAGCCGGGAATGAGATGGCTTGTTATGGTTTATAAAGCCTGCCTGCGTCAACAGATTTCTGTGTGTTGCGTTGTTATAGTTACGAATATAACAAGCGGAGACAATACGTGAGTCTGAAACCAGCGCATTGCATGATTAGTTTATCCATTCTATTAGCTGCCTGCACCGCCAGCAGGCCGGTACTCTATCCGAACACTTATTTAAGTACTGTGGGTATAGAAGTTGCCGATACTGATATTAATAGTTGTATTGCATTGGCCAATGATTCAGGGGCGAGACAACCAGTTATGTCTGAGACAGCCAGGGACACCACAGAGAGTGCGGTGGTTGGAGGCGCAACGGGTGCTACTGTGGGTGCGGTGTTGGGCAATGCGGGGCAAGGCGCTGCAACTGGAGCTGTGGGAGCAGCGACATCAAGGTTTACCCGTTCTATTCTCAATTCAGATCAGCCCGATATGGTATTTCAGCGATTTGTTAATCGCTGTTTAGGTGACCGTGGTTACGATGTGGTTGGTTGGAATTAATAGAGAAAAATATTATTTTTTTTTTAATGAGGCCATGCCGTTAGAGCAGTTTTAAAACTGCCGGTACAAGGCTATGATTCCAAAGATGGGATCATTAAATATCATCAAAGCTAATATCTTAGTTTCTTTCAGCAGGTTAAGTTCGTGACAATAACAGTCATCGCACTATTCGCCTGCATGGCCCTGGTATGGCTGATTGTTATTTATAATAAATTAATTCGGGATAAAAACCGTGTTTTGACAGCCTGGAGTGATATCGATGTCCAGTTAAAACGCCGTCATGATCTGATTCCAAAATTAGTTGATGCCATCAGGCAATATGCAGAATATGAATCAGCAACCATGGAGGCTGTGACCGAATTACGCAAAGCCAGTGAACTCAGTGACGACGTGACTGAAATCGGTCAGTATGAACGCGCACTGGGAGAAAAGGTCAGGAGTATTTATGCCCTGGCGTAAAATTACCCGGATTTAAAAGCCAGTGATTCATATTTAAACCTGCAGAATAATCTCACCGAGGTGGAAAATAATATCCAATATGCACGCCGATATTATAATGGCTGTGTTAATAATCTGAATGTTCGAATAGATTCATTCCCGGATATAGTAGTTGCCAGCTTGTTTCGCTTTTCCAGGGCGGCCTTTTTTGATTTTGAAGAATAAAATATAAATATCGAATGGTGAACCATCTAAAGACCATAATATTTCTGGTTTTTCTGTTTACTTTCCATGTAGTTCATGGGGATGAACGTATATTGCATTTTCACAGTGATATTACTGTTCATGATGATGGCTCTATGGAGGTAAAGGAAAGCCTTTCCGTTACTGCGGAACAAGATGAGATCAAAAGTGGGATATACCGGGATTTTCCTACAACCTATCAAGACCGTTTTGGTAACCGCTACAAGGTGGATTTTGAGCCAGTAAGCGTGAGTCGCGATGGTAACCCTGAGAATTTTTTAACCAACAAACTCTATAAATGTGTTATGACCTAATTTTGTTGGGA
>JAURPG010000102.1 GCA_030835405.1 Gammaproteobacteria bacterium
GCCTCTATCAGGGCCAGTCTGACTACATGTGCAATCATCAGCATCGCTTACCTTGTTCTTTATTTTTTTGTGGGTTCATCTACCTCTATATTAATAATCCTTGCCATAATAGCCGGGCTGTTGGTGTTTTTAACCCAGGTCTCACTGCGTAGAAATCTGTTTACTTCTCCATTATTGAACTGGTATCGAAAAGTCCTGCCCAGAGTGTCACAGACAGAACAGGTCGCCATTGATGCAGGGACGGTCTGGTGGGAAGGCGAACTCTTTACCGGGGCCCCCAATTGGAGCAGGTTGTTGAATTCCGGAGGCGTCAGTTTAACAGAAGAAGAACAGGCGTTTATTAATGGCCCTGTGACAGAGCTATGTAACAGGGTCAATACCTGGGACATCAATTTTAAATATGCAGATATTCCTGATGAGCTTGTGGAGTATATCAAGGTCAATAAATTCCTGGGGATGATCATACCTAAGGAATACGGCGGCCTGGATCTTTCACCAGTGGCTCAAGTCCAGGCACTGACAAAAATATTCAGTGTGGGCAGTGTAGTTGGAAACTTTATCAGTGTTCCAAATTCTCTGGGGCCAGGAGAGTTGCTGGTTAAATATGGTACAGAGGAGCAAAAACAATATTATCTACCCAGGTTGGCGAATGGTGATGAACTGCCGTGTTTTGCATTGACGGCTCCTTTGGCCGGGTCCGACGCAACATCAATACCTGATACCGGAATAATTTGTAAGGGGGAATGGGAAGGCAAGGAAATCACAGGTATGCGGTTAAATATAAACAAGCGCTATATTACCCTTGCACCCGTTGCCACAATCATTGGTCTGGCCTTCAAATTAAAAGACCCTGATCACCTGATTGGTGATGTGGATGACTACGGGATTACATGTGCCTTGATACCCCGGGAAACCAGGGGACTGGAAATTGGTCGCAGACATTACCCCATCGGTGACCCTTTCCTCAACGGGCCAATCAGGGGGAAAGACATATTTGTGCCCCTTGATTTTATTATCGGTGGCACTGATATGGCCGGTCAGGGATGGCGGATGTTGATTGAATGCCTGTCAACCGGACGGGCTATAAGTCTACCAACTATATCAAACTCCATCGCCAAGAATACCCTTGCATCAACCGGCGCCTATGCAAGGATTAGACGGCAGTTTGGACTGCCCATAGCGGAATTTGAAGGTGTACAAAAACCACTGGCAAGAATGGCAGGTATGAGTTACATCATTCATGCGGCCACTACCCAGACTGCAAGAGCCATCTCCATGGGAGCAAAGCCTGCCGTGCCGGCATCAATTCTGAAATATCATTGTACCGAGATGGCACGTACCATCATCAATGATGGTATGGACATTCAAGGTGGTAAAGCCGTCATGAAGGGTCCAAAGAATATGCTGTCTGCAGCATATGAATCCGTACCAGTGGCCATTACCGTTGAGGGTGCCAACATCATGACCCGGAGCCTGATGATATTTGGTCAGGGGGCGATACGTTGTCATCCCTATGTGCTGAAAGAAATGCAGCTTGCCAGGCAGGAAGGTCATGACGTATTGGCCGAATTTGATGAAATGTTATTTGAACATGCTGGTAAAACTATTCAAAACGGCGCTCATGCCCTGATTGATGCATTGACATTTTCATTTTTTAATTGTCCTGATGTTCGCTCGAGTACCAGGAAATATTTTCAATATGCTACCCGCATGAGCGCACTTTTTGCGGTCATTGCCGATGCTGCCATGTTAACCCTGCAGGCATCTCTGAAAACCCGTGAAATGTTATCTGCCAGGCTGGGAGATATGTTGAGCTATCTGTTCTTAATCAGCATGGTGCTTAAACAGTATGAGGACCAGGGTACACCGCGCGAATTAAGGCCGGTGATTGACTGGTCATGTGAATACCTGTTTTATCAATATCAGCGGGCAGTTCTTGAGTTTCTTGATAACCTGCCAAATCGTTTTATTGCCTGGAAATTAAGATTGATCGCATTTCCATTGGGTGCAAGTTTTTCACCGCCGGCAGACAAACTTGAAAAAAAGGTCGCTAAACTGGTAACTAACAAGTCAATTGCCAGGGATTATCTCATTGAAGGTGTGAACCTTGCCCCAGGTGAGAAAAATCATATCGGTAATTTAAATGCCCTACTGGAACAATCTGAGGACATGGAAATCCTTTTGAAAAAACTCAAACTGGCTGTCAGGGAAGGGAGATTGCCCGACTTAATGGGAATGGAACTGATTAACCATGCATCCGAACAGGGTATTCTTTCCGAACAAGAGTCTGATGTTCTACGAGAGTATGACAAACAGATTATGGAGATCATCAATGTAGATGATTTTGGATTTGAAGATTTTAGCAGGACCTAATCTCCATAGTAAGGGAATTAACGACATACTCTTATGAAAAAAAAGCACCTCAATGAACTGCTTGAATTTGCTGTAGCCATATTGGTCCGGTCAGGCAGGGTCTCAAGGAAATACTTTCGATCGGATATTAAGATAACAACCAAATCAAAGCATACGTTTGATCCCGTCACTGCTGCAGATCGTGAAGTTGAAGAATACCTTCGAAGCCAGATTGAAAAACGCTATCCTGATCATGGTATTTATGGTGAGGAGTACGGACATAAGATCGGTAATGATATTAACTGGGTAATCGATCCTATTGATGGGACCAAAGGGTTTATATCCGGTTCTCCAATGTGGGGTAGCTTGTTAGGGGTAACAATAAATGACCAGCCGCTTATCGGGGTGATGCACCAGCCGTTTGTCAGGGAGACATTTTTTGCCGACAATAAAAATGCCTGGTACAAATCTGGTGGAAATATCAACAAGCTCAAAACCAGTACTACGGCGGAGCCTTCCAAGGCCATCTTATACTGCACTCACCCTGACATGTTTGATAGTAAAAAGGACAAGAAACATTTTGCCAAAGTGGAATCACAGGTCAAAAATTCCAGGTATGGTGGTGATTGCTATGGATATTGCCTGATGGCAGCCGGCTATATCGATCTTGTCATTGAAGGTGGATTGAAGCCTTACGACATCCTGCCGTTAGTTCCTATAATTGAGTCCGCCGGTGGTGTGGTGACGGACTGGGAAGGTAATCCTCCTGTAAAAGGTGGTAAGGTTGTTGCAGCGGCAAATAAAAAGCTCCATGACAAGGTGCTATCTATCCTTGCCCATTGATAACTTAAAGCACTGTAGCGATAGAATCTGTCAGGTATTCGACATTCGTCGGGCTGATACCGGCAATATTCACCCGGCTGTTATTAACCATATAAATACTGAACTCATCTCGTAATCTTGACACCTGTTCCAGTGACAGCCCCATAATTGAAAACATACCGTATTGTGACTTGATAAAACTGAAATCATGGCTTGACACTTTATTTTTAACTGAGCCGGTGAATAGTGTACGTAAATCATTTATTCGATGTTGCATTTCATTCAGCTCATTTTTCCAGCTGGTTTTCAATTCTTCATCACCAAGAATTATGCCTACGATAATGGCACCATGTGCAGGTGGCACAGAGTATAGGCGCCTGGCAACGGATTTCATGTGGGTCTGCGCCGCTTCTGCTGCGGAAGCGTTCTCGGTAATTATAATGGTGCTACCGACCCGGTCACGATACAGGCCGAAATTCTTTGAACAGGAATAGGCAATAATCATCTCTGGAAGTTGAGAGGCCATATAGCGTAATCCTTCGGCGTCTTCATCCAGGCCCTTACCCAGCCCTTGATAGGCACAGTCCACAAAAGGTGTGAAACCGTTTTGTTGTGCTAGCCTGGTTATTTCTTTCCAGTGGTCCATTTCAAGATCAGCGCCGCTGGGATTATGGCAACATCCATGTAAAAGCAGAATATCGTCTTTACCCAGTTTGGAGATTTGACTGAGCATTTCATCTGTCTTGATGACATGATTCTCGCCATCGTAGTAAGAATAATCTTTAACTGTCAGACCGGCAGTCCCCAACAAAGGTGTGTGGTTAGGCCAACTGGGAATACTCACCCAAAGGCAGGCATCAGGGTTGACACTATTGATGACTTCACCGGCCACTCTAAGGGCGCCAGATCCCCCTGGTGCTGAGATCGCAGCAGAGCGCTTTTCCAGAATGACATTATGGTCATCCCCCAGAACCAGTCGCTGTATGGCATCACAGAAGACGGGATCACCTTCTATGCCAGTGTAAGTTTTGGTTATTTCATTTTCCAGTTTTTGAGTCTCGGCCTTTTTCACCGCATCAAATATAGGGGTATTTCCAGTCTCGTCCTTGTAGACACCTACACTTAAATCAATCTTATTGGGATTATTATCGCTCCTGTACGCAGCAAGTAATCCGAGAATCGGGTCATCAGGTAATTTTTCAATTGTCTCAAACATGGAAACTCCACAAAGTTAAAACAGGATAATGTATGCGGGTGTGAATGATACACTATTTCAATCCAGGAATGTTAGGATAGCCGGGTGAAATATGTTAAATAAGTTCAAAATATTATGAATCAAGATTTGAAATCATTTTCGCGGGATTACGATTTTATTCTCCAGGAAAAAGTCCAGTGGGGGGACATGGATGCTTTCGGGCATGTGAATAATTCCGTGTACTTTCGATATTTTGAACGGGTCAGGTTTGCCATGTTTGAGAAGTATGGGTTACTGGAAGAAATAAATACCACGGGTATCGGTCCGGTATTGGCTTCCACGCAGTGCCGATTCAAATTCCCCCTGGAATATCCCGATACGATATATCTTGGGGCTAGCATATCAGGGCTTGAGTCCGACCGTTTCCTGATGCATTACGGAGTTTTCAGCGAACAGTTAAATGCCACCGCTGCATGGGGAGAGGGGTTCATTATTTATTATAATTTTAAAGATAAAATAAAGTCCCGGATGCCGGATAAGCAATACCAAACTCTGGCCTCCCTTTCAGGACAGGAAGGTAGATGAATATGGCAGAGCTATTGGAACAAATAATATCGGACCTGGGACAGGAAATAGCTTTGATCGGGGACGATATTGATGAACGATATTTTGTCGATTGGAGCAGGGAGAATCCCTGCAAGCCTGATGTGATCTTAAGACCGGCCTGCAGTACCGATGTCAGTATCATATTGAAACATTGTCATACAGCGGGCCAGGTTGTTGTGACACAGGGTGGTATGACTGGATTGGTGGGAGGGGCAACACCCAGACCCGGTGAATGGGTGATATCAATGGAACGTATGAAAGGCGTTACAGAACTGGATATGGATTCCATGACCATGACCACCCTGGCAGGAACACCGCTGGAAGAATTACAGAACGTGGCCAGGGACGCTGGGGTTATGCTGCCATTGGATTTGGGAGCCAGGGGGTCTTGTACCATAGGTGGTAATATTTCTACCAATGCTGGTGGTAATCAGGTCATCCAGTATGGAATGACCCGCTCCCTGGTCCTGGGACTGGAGGCGGTCATGGCAGACGGAACGATTATTTCCTCGAAGAATAAACTCCTTAAAAATAATACAGGATTTGATCTAAAACATTTGTTTATTGGTAGTGAGGGTGTGCTAGGTATTGTAACCGAGGCGGTCCTGAGATTGTTCCCGGCGAAGTCTTCAAGGCAATCAGCCTTATGCGCACTGGATGATTTTACCTGTGTGATCAATTTACTGACACAGTTGAAAAAAAACCTGCAGGTAGTTAGTTCCTATGAAGTGATGTGGGAAAATTATTTTCGATATGCCATCAATCATATTGAGTACACACGTGATCCATTTGATAACCAATATAAGTATTATGTATTGGTTGAATCGGAAGGAAATGATCCTGTGATAGACGAAGAATTGTTTCAATCAGTATTGTTTAATGAGATTGAAAAAGGGACCATCAAGGATGCCATGATTGCGCAATCGGTAAAGGACAGAAATGATTTTTGGGCAATTCGTGATTCAGTTGGGGAAATGCTCCGGCTTATTAAAGATGAAGCAAATTTCGACATCGGTATTCCCCTGAACAAGACCGCCAGTTGCATAGAAAAAATAGAAACAACCCTAATGAAAAAATATCCCGGCATTATCTACCTGGTGTTTGGACACCTTGGAGATGGTAACCTGCATATTATTGCAGCCACTGGTAAAAAAGAAGATAAGAAAGATATTTATGATACGGTATACCGCATCACCGGGGAGCATGATGGTGGAATTGCCGCCGAACACGGAATCGGAATATTGAAGAAACCCTGGTTGCACCTTTCTCGTTCAGAACAGGAAATAAATCTCATGAGGCAATTAAAGATGACCCTTGACCCTAAAAATATATTAAATCCGGGTCGAGTAATTTGAAAAAGTAGGCCCCATGTTTATCATGGCAGATGCATGTTAATCTCAATTTAAAATGGAGACTTGGTTTTGAATATACAGAGTTTTGTGATTGGTGAGTGGGTATCAGGTGATTGTGAAGGGCAAAATGTCTTTAATGCAATAAATGGCGAACCCATCGGCGAGGTATCAAGTTCTGGCATTGATTTTCAATCTGTTATTAATTACGCCAGAGACAAGGGTCAGGCAGGTTTACAGAATCTGACGTTTCATGAGCGCGCGGACAAACTTAAGGCCCTGGCAAAGTACCTGACAGATCAAAAAGAAAAATTATATGATATTTCGGCCTTAACTGGCGCCACCAGAATAGATAGCTGGGTTGATATTGAGGGCGGAACCGGGACGTTGTTTGCCTATAGTAGTCTCACAAAAAATGAATTGCCTAATAAGAAAATCCTCCTTGAAGGTGGTGTGGAAGGCTTATCCAAAGAAGGCAGTTTCATCGGCTAACATATCCTGACCACCAAGCCCGGGATGGCGCTGCATATTAATGCCTATAATTTCCCGTGTTGGGGGATGTTGGAAAAACTTGCCCCCAGCATTATTGCCGGTATGCCAGTCATTGTGAAACCTGCAATCGTTTCATGTTATCTCACTGAAGCCATGACGCGGGAAATCATAAATTCCGGAATATTACCCGAGGGTTCGCTACAGCTGATCTGTGGTAGCGTGGATGATATGTTTGATCATCTAAATGAGCAGGACGTTGTGACGTTCACAGGTTCTGCCACAACAGGACAAATGCTGAAATCTCAAAAAAATATTATCGAGAAATCCATACCATTTAACATGGAAGCGGATTCCTTAAATTGTTGCATTCTAGGGGAGACAGTAGAGCCAGGGTCGGCAGAGTTTGATTTGTATATCAAGGAAATCGTTCGAGAAATGAGTATGAAAGCAGGGCAGAAATGCACGGCTATTCGAAGGGCAGTTGCACCTGTGAATAAAATAGATGCTGTTATAAAGGCCCTTGAGGAACGATTGAAAAAGACCGTTATCGGTGATCCTGCTATTGAAGGTGTGCGTATGGGCGCATTGGTTGGAAGAGACCAGGTGCGGGATGTCTGGGACAATGTCAATAAGTTGGCTGGTGAGTCAGAGATAGTCTATGGCGGTAATCGGGAGTTTGATATTACTGGTGGCGATTTAGATAAAGGCGCATTTTTTCCGTTAACCCTTCTGTATTGTGATGCGCCGTTAACAAAAAACACACCACATTCAGTTGAGGCATTTGGGCCGGTATGTACGGTCATGCCTTATAGCGGTATTGATGAGGCAGTGGAAATTGCAAAATTGGGCAAAGGCAGCCTGGCGGGTTCAGTATTTACTGCAGATAAGCAGGAAGCCCGGGACATAATTTTCGGCGTGGTGGCATATCATGGAAGATTCTTGGTGATAGATGAATCCTGTGCAAAGGAGTCCACCGGGCACGGTACTGCCATGCCAAAATTGGTACATGGTGGTCCTGGACGCGCGGGAGGGGGTGAAGAGTTGGGTGGTATCAGGGCGATAAAACACTATATGCAGCGTACTGCCCTGCAGGGTTCTCCTGAGATGTTGTCATCTATCACTGAATAGTTCAGGTCGGCAAAGCATGTATCAAACAATTCAATTCAATCTTGAGCAGGGATATGCGATATTGACTCTGGAGAGGCCAGAACAATTAAATAGCTTCAATCAGGCCATGCACGATGAAGTAATGGATGTATTTAAAAATCAGTTACCCGGTTCAGGCGTGAGGTCACTGATGATTACCGGGAGTGGACGTGCCTTCTGCTCCGGGCAGGACCTCAATGAGAGGAAATTTGACCCTGATAATCCACCGGATCTTCGGGCCTCACTGGAAAACAATTATAACCCCTTGGTTAAACAGATTGTCTCGCTAGAGTGTCCTGTGGTTTGTGCAGTAAACGGCATCGCCGCCAGGGCTGGAGTGGGTATCGCCCTCGCCTGCGATATCGTTCTGGCAGCGAGGTCAGCAGAATTTATACTTTCTTTCTCTCGGGTTGGGTTGGGCATTGACTGCGCCAGCAGCTGGAGCCTGCCCAGGCTAATAGGTCTACCCAGAGCCATGGCTGCAGCTATGCTTGGTGAAACAATATCAGCACAGACCGCACAAGAGTGGGGCATGATATGGAAATGTGTAGATGATGATAAGTTATTAACCGAAGCCAGTAAGATCACTAAATCCCTGAGTCAAAAACCCACCCTGGCACTGGGAATTATCAAACAGGAATTGAGAGCTGCTTCTTCCAATACATTACAAGAGCAATTAATACTGGAAGCTGAAAATCAAAAAATAGCTGGTCGATCAGAAGATTATTATGAAGGTGTTCAGGCCTTTTTTGAGAAACGCAAACCTGAATTTAAAGGTAAATAGTTTATATTGTTAGCTAAGCCGTTATTCTGACAACGGAATTGCGTATCGTTTTTGAAACGTATCACAACGTTCAAGGAAATACGCAGTTGTATTTGGCATGGGCATCCGGCTGTTGGAATGACTAATAATAATATCAGCCCCATCCTGTATTAATTGCAAGCCGCGTTTACCCAGGGCCTGTTCTTTGCGGGTACTGTCATCCGTGAGCTTTACTTTCGCGGCATTAATTCGATCTGAAGCCCCCACGAATTTTGGCCATATTTCAATAATTCTTGAATCACTACGTATGGTTTCTGTTGCAGATTTTGCACTTTCACCCAGGTCCTGAATAATGGGCACCGTGTGTGAAAACATTTTGGATGATTTAAATATCGAACTTAACCTTTCTGTTATTGCATCAATTTCAGTCATGGTCTGTGCCACCTTGATATATCTGGATGCATGATATTGTTCAACCGTCATGGAAAACACCTTAAATGGTTCTCCCCATAGTTCATCCAGTCCTTCTTTGCCGGTTTTTGAACGAATATACTTACCGTATTTCAATGCCCCCATAAAACATCTTCCGCATTCTTTAATCAATTCATTATCCGGCTTGACTTTTACTCCCATTTCCTCAAGTTCAACCATATGTGTCAGAATATCAGAGCCACGATTCATTAGTGCACCGGCAAGCATGGCCGCGAGCACTCGCTTACGGAAGGAGTCTTCTTCTTTCTCATAGGCGGTTCGGACTTCATCCAATCTGTCCCCAGGCGTATTGATTCCATGTTCTGTATGATGAAAGACCCTTCGTGTTAATTGATCGATCAGTTGTTTTTTATAGGTGAGGGTATTGGGAATGTTGTAATAGAGAATCCAGTGTCCATCGTAATAAATTCGATCAATATCATTGATTTTTCTTATTGTGCCATTTGAAACTTTATCTAGCATTGACGTAGTAATAATATCAATATGATATTTGATTAAATATAATCAATTTTGTTCTATAAACTCGATTAGTTTTTATTATTTGCAAAGAGTTTCACAATTTAATTAGGGAGTTTCTCATGGCCTACAGACTTTATAGGCTGTTCAAATGAGACCTGTTGCCGCGTCGGAATACCATTAATTTTGGCGTAATATTGCCCCAGCGCCCAGATTGGGAAATATTGACTATAACCATGGTAGCGGAGATAAAATACCCGCGGGAAACCGGTGCCGGTGTAGAGAGTTTCCTGCCAGCCATCATTTTCTGAATAGGATTCGATTAAATATTTAATTCCGTTTGTCACAGCCTCTGACTGCTCTTCCCCTACCGCAGTAAGTCCCAGTATGGCCCAGGCAGTCTGGGACGGTGTACTGTTACCTTTACCGGCCAGACTGGCGTCATCATAGGTATTGCAGTCTTCGCCCCATCCTCCATCGTCATTCTGAATGCCTTTCAACCAGGTTACAGCCTTTTGTATATAAGCCTGGTGGGGGTCTTCAGACATGCAACCCAGTGCCGCCAGCACAGACCACGTCCCATATATATAATTGACACCCCATCGACCATACCAGCCACCAAAATCCATCTGATCCTTTTTCAGGAATTCCAGACCATTTGAAATTGATGGAAAATCACGTTTATAGCCCATCATGGTCAACATTTCTATACACCGGGCGGTTAAATCGGCTGTGCTGGGGTCAACTAATGCACCGTGATCGGCAAACGGAATGTTATTTAAATATTCATAATGATTATTTATGTCAAAGGCCCCCCAGCCACCATCACGGTTTTGCATACCGATGATCCAGTTTTCTGCCTGTTTGAGCAGGGCTAGTTTTTCAGGGTCATTATGTATATCGTGACGTAACATACACATAATCACCATGGCTGTGTCGTCTACATCCGGATAGAAATCATTCTCGAATTGAAACGCCCAAACACCACTTTGAAGACCTGGTGCACGTCTTGCCCAGTCACCTTTAACAAATATCTGTTTATCAAATAACCATTTAATGGAACGAGTGATTGAGTCATGATCTTGATTGACGCCTGCCTCAGCGAGGGCACTTAAGGTCAAGCAGGTGTCCCATACTGGTGATACACAGGGCTGGACATAGGTTGATTCGGTTTTGTCCACAACCAGATCTTCTATTGCCTGGATTCCACGTAGAAGGTCGGCATCATCATCTTTATAGCCTCTGAGTTTCAAGGCCATTACAGCATTGGCCATGGCAGGGAAGATTGCTCCATTACCCCCTTCACCTTTCATGTGATCACGGGTCCAGCGTTCACATTTTTCCAGTGAGCCGGTTCTGACCCTGCCCGGAATATATTCCTGAAGGACTTTAATGACCCGGTCCAGAGTAAAAAACAGACTTTTAATAATATTGTCCGTGGATATTTTATCGATATGTTTTATATTTAAAGGCTCATCGACAAATAACTCCCTGACAGTCATATTCTCAGGTAATCGATATACTGGTTTGTAAGCTAATACGATTAATAATGGAACAATGACACAGCGAGACCAATATGAAACTTTATCCAAAGAAAAAATCCACCAGCCTGGTAATGAAATTATTTCTGCCGGCATGGCAGGTA
Source organism: Gammaproteobacteria bacterium (assembly GCA_030835405.1). GTDB lineage: Bacteria > Pseudomonadota > Gammaproteobacteria > Eutrophobiales > Eutrophobiaceae > Eutrophobius. The sequence continues at coordinate 11,319 of JAURPG010000102.1, forward strand.
CAGTATGCCAGGGGAGTTGCCCAAGTAACGCCAGTGTGATCCGGGTAAATACGTTGGATGATTCCGCTCCACCATGTTGTAGAATCCAGTCTTTCGCTTTGACCATGCCGGGTTCATTGATATCGATCCCGATTAATTTAAGACTAAGGTAGGCC
>JAURPG010000103.1 GCA_030835405.1 Gammaproteobacteria bacterium
CAACATTTACACAATACGTTTGTATACTGTTTTCTAATTTGAGCGTGTGGACTGGAAGATAATGAAGGTGTATTTAGCACAAGTCTCATTAATTATGGTTAAATCATTTGGAAAGTTTGGTCAAGTATGTTTTTTTTTTCAAAAATAAAGGAAATCAAATTCTTGATATATGTTTGAATTTACAATGATTTGAATGTACAAAGATTGACCAAAAGTGCAATGAAAAGATTCCTTTTTTTCCACGAAGCATAATGTTCTTATTTTAGTTCAAACCATCTGGGTGAAAGGTTATTCCAAAGCGCAATAAAACAATGCACTCCTTCCCCCCTCCCAGCATTAATAAATCTTCGGAACCGGTCCCGGCTTCTCCCAAATCTTCCATCAATTGGACTATGCCTGACTCTTCAGTAAAATGTTTTTTGAATTTTGAGAATCTCATTCCTGTGCGAGTCTCTCTAACATTAACGCCAAACCCTTAACGACTTTTGCCATACTTTCATAGTCCAGTGTATCGAATCGATCCTCGGGCGAATGGTAATTCCGATTTCTATAAAATGAAGTATCAGTGATCATAATTGCAGGAAAATCATAGTACCAATATGAGGCATGATCGGAACGTCTGATATCGCGTTCTATCCATTGTGGGGCAACCAGTCCTTCAGACGGAAAGATTTCCAGGTCACGAAAATATGTGATTGCCCTCATTTGAAAATCCCTTGATGAAAGATTTGAAACAAACGCAATAAAATTACCGGTATCTGGATAAAATTTCTGCAAAATATCAGGATAGCGCTGACTACCTGGTTCATCTGAATAATAGCCGATCATTTCCAGTGAGATCATACCGGCAATCAATTCTGAGCGGGTGTATGAGCGTTTGGCACTGTACATGCTACCCATTTCATTTTGCCGATACCTGGGGACTTCCTCATTTGCAAATGCGATAAAGCGGATAGTTCTTGGAAATCGTTTATCACTAAGATGCCTGGCAATTTCCAGTAATCCTGCAACGCCAGAGGCATTATCATCGGCCCCCGGCGTCAACCAGCGGGTATCATAATGAGCGCCAATGATCAGTACCTCATCACGTTTTTCCTGACCGTAAAGGTCTACTTCAATATTACGTAAATTATCTCGCCCGAATACCCGGCTTGTTGGGATATATCCGAATGATTCCAACTGTTGATGTATATAATCTGCAGCTTGATCCAGCTTAATATTCTGCCCGGTACTGCGATCACCAATCTCTTCAGACAGGTGATAAACATGCGCTTGCAATCTCTGACTCAAATCAGACAGTTCGTTTGTTAATTGCGGCATCTCCCTTTCTATAGATTCACCTGGCATGGTCACCGCAAAATATAGAAAAAAGATGAAAAAGATAATAAGTACGACTGAGATTACGATGCCATTGATGATAATCTTTTTTCTATTAAACTCTGGCTCATCATCTTCAAGATAATCAGGTAAGTCATTCATGATAATTGATTATTTTACTGATTGAATTCCGGGTGAGTTACAACGTCACCAATTTGAATTCCTTGTTTTTCCACTTGTCCGGCATTTAATTCCAACACACCTTTAACCGGTTGACCGGAGTGAATCCTCTCAAGAGAGAATGGCACAGTATCTTTGGCAAGATTGACAATAGTCCCATTCCCATCGATGAATAACATATCTAATGGTAGAATTGTATTTTTCATCCACATAGTTGCCGGCCGTTCCGGTGAATAGATAAATAGCATCCCCTGATCTTCAGGCATACTATCCCTGAACATCAACCCCCTCATCATTTGAGCAGGTGATTTGGCCAACTCGATGTGATATGTGATTTCATTACCACCTGAAGTTGATACTACCAGGGTTTCCAGTTCTGGTTCCTTGGCCGCAACCATATTTGCAAACAACACAAATGATAAAGCCGTTATTAATAGCACCAGTGTTTTTATTTGATTAATCATTAATTCACCTTTTTATTAATTACTGGTTTCGTTGACGTAAGGCCTCATATAGACAGACTCCTGCAGCAACGGAAAGGTTCAGACTTTCAACAATACCATAAATGGGAAGACTAACTAGATAATCACATTGTTCCCTGATGTTTTTTCTTAAGCCTTTACCTTCCGAACCCATGACAATAGCGATGGGGATATTCAAATCTATATCATATATTTTGCGCTCTGCACTACTATCCGTTCCAACTATCCAGATACCCTCCTCTTTGAGCATCCTGATTGTCCTTGAAAGATTGGTCACGGATATCACCGGGGTAGTCTCCATTCCACCACTGGCAGCCTTTCGCACAGTGGACGTAACCGAAACGGTTTTATCCTTTGGAATGACCACTGCAACTACTCCGGCTGCATTTGCGGTGCGTACGCACGCACCCAGGTTATGAGGATCCTGCACGCCATCCAGGATCAATAAAAGCAGGGGTTCTGCAACAGAATTTTTGATAATTTTTGGCAGGTCATTCTCATGCCATTTCACTCCATGCCGTATCCTGGCCATGACCCCTTGATGGACACCATGATTGGAATGCTTATCCATGGTTGATTTACTCACATATTGCATGGGCAGACCAGTTTGCTTAGATATGCTAATTATTTCTGATAATTCCGTGGAACGGGCCTTTGAATCAATTACCCATAAGGTCAATACCTGTTCAGGGTTATAGGTCAGTAGGTGACGTACGGAATGAATGCCGTACAGGTATTCGATATTTTTGCTCATAAATGACTAGGTTCACAAATTACCCAAAATTATACCAGTTCAAAATCGATTTTATTCTCTTCCGTATCAACCCTTATTAACCTGACCTGTAATTTTTCTCCCAGACGATATGCATGCCGGCTTTTTTCACCTGTTAATTGATGATGAATGGGGTCATGGTGGTAATAATCAGCTGGCAGGCTTGTCACATGCACTAAACCTTCAACATAGACACCTTGCAACTCTACAAACAATCCAAATCCAGTCACACCAGAGACAATCCCATTGAATTCCTCGCCTAGTTTGTCTTTCATATATTCACATTTTAACCTCTGCACCACGTCACGACTGGCCTCTTCGGCCCGCCTTTCTGTCATTGAGCAATGACTCCCGCATTCATGTATAAATTCATCAGAATATGGATAGCCTGCCTGTTTTTTCGATATTAGATAATTTATGGCACGGTGCACCATCAGATCAGGATAACGCCGTATAGGAGAGGTAAAATGGGTATAAGCCTCAAACGCAAGACCAAAATGCCCCAGGTTTGAATCACTATAGTAGGCAAGTGGCATACTCCTGAGCATTACGGTATGGATCAGGTGCCCATCGGGACGATTTCTGACTTTCTCGATAATCTTCGCATAATCTTGCGTCGTCGGTTCCGTTTTATTTCCCAAACCAAGGCCAAATGACTTTAGAAACAGATTTAAATCTTCCAGCTTCTCAGGTTTTGGCGAATCATGGACACGAAATAATGATGGTAATTTTGCTTCCAAAAGGCACCTGGCTGCCGATGTATTGGCTGCCAACATAAATTCTTCTATTAGTCGGTGTGCCTCATTGCGGACAAGTGGATCGATTGAAACGAGGTTACCTTCGGCATCAAAATTGATAATAGATTCTGTTGTCTCAAATTCCAGCAACCCCTGTAATTTTCTATGCTTATGCATTAAGGCATACAGCCTGCCGAGAGCATCTAGGTGAGAGATTATCTCATGATACTGATCCCGTATTTTTTTATCCTGTGTAAAAACCGCATCATGCATGATTGTGTAGCTCAGCCTGGCAACCGAACAAATTTCTGCTTTGTAAAACTGGTATTCAAGAATTTCACCGGACTTAGCTATCTTCATCTCGCATACCATTACCAGTCTGTTCTGGTTAGGCACAAGGGAACATAAATCATTAGACAGAAGTTCAGGGAGCATAGGCACTACTCGATCCGGAAAATACACAGACGTGCCCCGCCTATATGCTTCCTGATCAATGGGTGTAGAAGGTTTTACATAATGAGAAACGTCAGCTATGGCAACGCATAATTTCCACTGTTGTCCGTTTAACTCACAAAATACAGCATCATCAAAATCTTTTGCATCTTCACCATCTATCGTAACAAAAGGAAGATGTGTCAGGTCCCGTCTATCTGCTGAATCATCGGTTGTTGCAGCTTTTAATTTATTTAATTCTGCCTGCACCTCACCTGGCCATTTATAGGGAATATCATATGAACGAATCGCAATATCCGATGCAATATGCGTAGAAAAATGGTCGGTGATTACTTCGGTAATTTTACCAACCGGTTGGGCATGTTTGTCAGGTTGCCTGGTAATTTTCACAACAACATATTGACCATGTTTCGCCTTTTTATCATTCCCGGGTGGTATAAAAATATCCTGATGAATTCGTTTGTTGTCGGGAACAACAAAACCTATTTCACTTTCCCTGAAAAATTTGCCGACGATGGCGTCATTGCCCCTTCCAATAATCTCTACCAGTTTGCCTTCTCTCTTTCCCCTGCGGTTTCTACCAGAGACCCTAACAATGACACGATCGCCATGTAACAATGACTGCATTTGTTTACCGGAAAGATAGATATCTTCACTTCCGTCATCAGGAACCAAAAAACCAAAACCATCACTGTGTCCAATGATTTTCCCGGCAACCAGGTCCATTTTTACTACCAACCCGTAACCCCGCTGACGGTTTTTTATCAGTTGTCCATCCCTGACCATCGCCTTCAGTCGCTTACGCACAGCTTTTCGCTGCTCAGCAGATACCTTGCCAAATTTATTTGCAATAATTTTCGAATTTAATGGTTGTCCCGATTTTTCAAGTAAATTGAGGATATCTTCCCGTGAGGGGATAGTTACGGAATATTGCCTTTGTGGCTTATTTTTACTGTTCTTCAAGATAGTGCTCTACTGTGTATTATTGACAAGTAACCAGTGTATCGGTAAAGTCCGCCGTCTTAATTCATGCATATTGCCTTGCCGAGGTGGCGGAATTGGTAGACGCGCTAGCTTCAGGTGCTAGTTGGGGTAACTCAGTGGAGGTTCAAGTCCTCTCCTCGGCACCAACCTAAAAACCATCAGTTTTATTCAACCTATATTTTTACCAGGTTTTCAATCAAACGGATGCCTGATGACTATTGTATCGGAACGGTCTGGCCCAGTTGAAATTAAATCGATTCCTGTTCCGGTAAGCTCTTCTATTCGTTTAAGGTAATTTCTGGCTTGAAGAGGCAACTGATTATATTCCCTGATCCCAACTGTGGAGCCTTCCCAGCCAGGGTGTTCCTCGTAAACCGGCTCACACTGGGCTATGGCATCAGCACCGGAAGGTGGTGTGTCGCGTAGCTCGTCATTGACAGAATACCCGGTACAGATTTGAATCGATTCCAATCCGTCCAGCACATCCAGTTTCGTCATGCATAAGCCGGTAATACTGTTAATTTGAATCGATCGTCTTAAGGCCACCGCATCAAACCAACCACATCGCCGGGGCCTGCCGGTTGTTGCACCAAATTCATGGCCTTTACTTGAAAGGTGGGCACCGATATCATCAAACAACTCTGTTGGAAACGGTCCTGCACCTACTCTTGTGGTATAGGCTTTGGTAATGGCAAGGACATAATCAAAGTTCAAAGGACCAACCCCTGTGCCGGTGGAAGCTGCCCCGGCAGTGGTATTCGATGATGTAACATACGGATATGTGCCATGATCAATATCCAGCAAAGTACCCTGGGCACCTTCAAACAGGATATCACCTCCCTCTTGCTGAATATCAAATAATCTACCAGTGATATCGGTAATCAGTGGGATTAATTGCTCCGCCGACAGCATCACTTCATCTAAAAGCAACTGGAAGTCCAATGGACTGGATTTGTAATAATTCTTCAGGACAAAATTATGATAGTCGAGAACTTCCCCCAGGCTGGCAGCAAAACGTTCCCTGTGATGCAAATCCCCCATTCTTAATGCACGCCTGGCAACCTTATCTTCATAGGCAGGGCCGATACCACGCCCGGTAGTACCTATGGCTGCATTACCTCTTGCCTTTTCGCGTGCCTGGTCCAGTTTAATATGGTAAGGCAATATCAATGGGCAGGCCTCGCTGATCCGCAGCCTTTCCCGCACTGGAATACCATTATTTTCCAGGAGCTCCATTTCTTCCAACAGGGCATCAGGAGAGATCACAACCCCATTACCAATTAAACATTGGGTGTTTTCCCGTAATATTCCTGACGGAATCAGGTGCAAGATGGTCTTTTTACCATCTATCACAACAGTATGACCTGCGTTGTGTCCACCCTGGAATCTAACCACCGCGGCAGTACGCTCTGTCAATAGATCAACAATCTTGCCTTTTCCCTCATCGCCCCATTGACTACCGATGATGACAACATTCTTACCCATATAATATTTTCTCTTAAATATTTACTTGTAACTTATTTCTTGTTACTTGTTAACTTACTTCAGGTTGCGTACTTTCCAACGGCCGGCGTCCAGAAACATTTCCCTGTCACATCCCATTGATTTTGCATCCCCGTCCTGACCCGACAACTGGTAAATAACTTTTTCGCCTTGTTCCCTTAAATCGTTCACTGCGTCATGTAAGCCCGGGACATCGGAGCCCGGGGCAAAAATCGCTGTCGCTTTAATCTGTTCATGGTTACTAAGTTCGTTTAATAATTTTACGTCAGAACTAAAACCGGTAGCCGGCCGAGATCTTCCAAATTCCTTACCAATACCATCGTATCTCCCACCAAAGGCGATTCCCTGACCCTGACCTTGTGTATAGGCTGTAAACATCATTCCATTGTGATAATTATAACCACCCAGATCAGACAGATCGTAAATTAAAGAAGCATCTTTAACGTGTTTTAAAGTCAATTCAGAAATTTTCTCCAGTTCATCTATACAGTTGATAATACTACTATCGATCCCGTTAAAAAGTTGGCGTGCTTCTTCAAACACCTTATCATCACCATATAAATTGACCAAAGATAAAACAGCATCATGAAGTTTTGGTGTCACACCCCAGGATCTTAATTTACTGTCTAATTCTGACCTTGCCTTTTTCTGTAATAATGAAAATATTGTTGTCTCCTGTTCGGCCGTTACATCAAGTAACTGCATGAGTCGACGATAGACGCCCATGTGGCCTATATCCACATAAACATTCCTGACCCCGGAAATTTGCAGAGTCATTAACATGAGAGACAGTATTTCCGCATCACTTTCCACACCGGAGTGACCATATAACTCTGCACCTATTTGCATAGGCGCCCTGGTTCCCCCCAGGGTTCGGGTGCGGGTATGTAAAACAGTGCCCAGATAACATAATCGAACCGGGATATCACGTTTAAGCAAGCTACTATCAATCCTTGCGACCTGGGGAGTCATATCTGCACGGACTCCCATTAACCTGCCGGACATTTGGTCTGTTATTTTAAAGGTCTTCAGATCCAGGTCTTTCCCGGTACCGGTCAGTAGTGATTCCAGGTATTCAATAAGCGGAGGCATAACCAGTTCGTAACCCCAGCTATCAAATTGATCAATGATCTTGCGCGACAATAATTCAAGATGATATGCCTGTGGTGGCAGAACTTCTTCAATCCCTTCCGGTAATATCCATGATTTGCTTTCAGACATGATTTAACGAACCAGATATAAAAATATTAATCCCAATAACATACTTGTTAAGCCCATAAATCTCAGATTGGTATTATTTAATTGTGACGCCATCATAAACATCTTGCGAACACCATCTGGATTTATAAATGGCATAATCCCTTCTATAATGAACACCAACGCCAGTGCGGTTAATAAATCAGTCCACATGGTTGTGAATGTGTAGACGACTTATAGGTGAGATTAATCTGATATTTATCTTCCCTGCTGCCCTCTGAAAAATTTAAAGAAATCTGAATCAGGTTTCAGGATCATAATATCACTATTACCGATAAAACTGTTCTGATAAGCGATGAGACTGCGGTAAAACGAAAAGAACTCCTGATCTTTTCCATATGCTGAGGCATAGATTTCCGTGGCCTGGGCGTCTCCTTCACCGCGAATGGTTTCGGCATCGCGATAGGCATTGGCAAGTATAACCTCCTGTTCCCTGTCTGCATTTGCACGTATCCTCTCCGCAGCTTCGCCGCCTCGTGCCCTGAAATCCTTGGCAACACGGGTACGCTCCGCCCTCATCCTGTCATAAACAGAGGAACTGACTTCCTGAGGCAGGTCTATTTTCTTAGTCCTGACATCTACCACGTCTATCCCTAACTCACGTTGTACCATTTCCGTTGTAGATTGAACGATGTCGAGTATTTCACCACGTGCCCCGGCAACAACTTCCTGAACAGTCCTTCTACCAAATTCATCCCGAAGTGCACGGTTAATTCGTTGACCTAACAGGCCATTTGCATATTGAATATCACCACCACGTGTGGCCGTATAAAATTCATCGACGTCGGAGATTCGCCACTTGACATAATAATCCACCAGCACGTCCTTTTTTTCCACCGTCAAAAAGCGTTGTTCTTCCTGGTCAAAATTAAGCAGGCGAGTTTCAAATTTCTGAACGGTATTGATTAAGGGGATCATAAAATGCAAGCCGGGTTCTGCTACCGTATCCTGAATTTCCCTGAATTTAAAAACAATAGCCTGTTCCCATTGAAAGACCCGGAACATGGAGAAATACGCAATAACTATACCAATGATTACAACCGAAATCAGTGCTCTTACATATGCCATTATCTTACTCCCCTGTCTCTACTGTTGGACCTGTCGTACTGGTCTTGAGGTGCCTGAAAGGTTGATGATCCGGATAATGGAGGTTCAACGGATCTTGTATTCAATGAACCAGTGCTACGGTTATTATTTTCCAGTATCTTGTCGATTGGTAGATACATCAGGCTATTGTTCCCTTCAGAATCAAGCAATACCTTGTTTGTATTGGACAATACCTGTTGCATGGTCTCCAGGTACAATCGTTCCCGGGTTACGGAGGGTGCACGATCATATTCGGTGAGTAACTGTTCAAATCTGGATGCGTTACCTTCCGCCTCGGCGATAACCCTGGCTTTATAGCCATTTGCCTGTTCCCTTGCTCTTGCTGCCTGGCCTCGGGCCTGGGGAATGATTTCATTTCTATAAGCTTCTGCTTCATTTACCAGTCGCTGCTCATCCTCACGTGCCTTAATCGCGTCATCAAATGCCGCTTTAACCGGCTCTGGTGGCTTAGCGGTTTGCATGTCCACTTTGACTATTAAGATTCCAGCATTGTAATCCGTTAGTATCTGCTGCATCAGCGCTTCCTGATTTTGGGCAACATCACTACGTCCTTCGGTCAGGACAAAATCGAGCGTACTCTTGCCAATTACACTCCTGACAGCACTTTCCGCCACCTGCTGCAAGGTGATTTCAGGTGAAACCACGTTAAACAGAAAATCGGACGGTTCGTTAATACGCCACTGTACAGCAACCTCTACATCCACGATATTTTCGTCCTGGGTCAACATTGAGGTATTGTGCTGAATGGAGCGTACCTGCCCGACGTTCACCCTTTCTACTTTGTCAACGAAGCTTGGAAGGGCAAAATTCAACCCCGGTTGCATGGTCTTGATATACTGACCAAAGCGCATGACCACTCCCCGTTCCTGCTGATCAATGGTATAGGTCACGTCATATATCAGCACCGCTATTAGCACCGCCAGGATACCCAGGACAAGCATAGGGGAGCCACTTCCTCCGCCTATGGAGGAGGGAGATTTTCGACCAAAGATTCCTCCCAGACCTTCCTGCATCTTTTTCACAATTTCGTCCAGGTCCGGAGGCCCTTCATCACCACCACCAGGCCCCTTGTTCCACGGGTCTTTGTCTTTGTTATTACCACCAGGTTCATTCCAACCCATTATCAAACTCCAAAATTATTCGAGTTATACTCGAAATTGATTATTTACGGTCAGTAATCCTATCATATTCTCCAGCAGATTTTACTGGATCATGGATAACTCACCATTATTATCCCTAAAGATTTTCTCCAATGAAGGCTGGTCAATATTCACATCAATCAGCCATCCACCCTCACCATCCAGGACTTCATGTCTCACTGCACCTTTTTCGAACAGACAGGCTCGTAATTTACCTGCCTCGGCCGGGACATGCACTTTAAATGTGTGCTTCTCCGGCTTTATATTTCTACCGATTAACTCTCTGAGTTGCTCAAGCCCTTCCCCAGAATGTGCCGAAATCCAGCACTTTGGGATACCGCCCGGATTCTCTATGGTATGGGCCAGAACCGAATCTGACATATCAATCTTGTTAAAGACCATAATCTGGGGCACCTCATCAGCTTCAATTTGCTTGATTACAGAATTAACCTGTTCAATATGATCATCACGTTGTTCATCATTGACATCCACAACATGTAATAGCAAGTCAGCAGATTTAACTTCCTCCAGAGTTGCATGGAATGCCTGTATCAGGTCATGCGGAATATGTCGGATGAAACCAACAGTATCACTCAATATGATTTTAGTACCCGGAATTAGTTCGACTTGTCTTAATGTTGGGTCAAGTGTAGCAAATAGTTTATTCGCAATATAAACACTTGCACCACTTAATTTATTGAATAACGTCGATTTTCCGGCATTGGTATATCCAACTAGCGACACTACAGGAACACCGGATCGTTTCCGCCATTTTCTTCCCTGGTTGCGCTGACTTCTCACCTTGTCCAGGCGGTTGTTAATGGCTTTTATTCGATTCCCAATCAAACGGCGATCTGTTTCCAGCTGGGTTTCCCCAGGTCCCCTAAGACCGATACCACCTTTTTGTCTTTCTAGGTGGGTCCAGCCCCTGATCAGGCGGGTTGAGAGATGTTGCAATTGGGCGAGTTCTACCTGTAATTTTCCTTCATAACTCCGCGCCCTGAGTGCAAAAATATCAAGAATTAAGCCAACTCTGTCAAGGACCCGACACTTAAGTTCCTTTTCAAGATTGCGTTCCTGCGCGGGGGTCAATTCATGATTGAATATGACAAGATCCGGGTTACGTGAATCGATAAAATCGGCAATCTCCGCCACCTTGCCCTTACCGACAAAAAAACGGGCATCGGGTTTGTCCCTGTGGCCTCTGAAAATGATCTCAGGTGTTAATCCCGTTGATTCCACTAACTGGACAAATTCATCCAGTTCTTCATCAAACCTTGGTGTATTGAAGTCAATGCTGACGAGTACTGCGCGTTTGACTTCAGCTTCATCAACATCAGTCAAACCAGTTTACGCCCTTTAATATTAATCAAATGTTATCACCGTCCTCATCTGGCCTTGGCATTTTAACGTTACGAGTGGGAACGATTGTAGATACCGCATGTTTATAGACCAGTTGATTAACAGAATTTCGGAGTAAAATGACAAATTGGTCAAACGATTCAACCTGTCCCTGTAACTTGATTCCATTTACCAGATAAATTGCCACAGGGATTCTGTCCTTACGTAATGCATTAAGAAAGGGATCCTGCAATGTATGCCCCTTACTCATGATGGTTCTCCTTTTTTTATTTTTTATTTAGTTATAGTTATTTGTGTTTCTTCCATGACGTCTGTCCCTGACCCTCCTGCTCCTGATTAAGCCAATAGTTTACTATGTGGAATTATAGAGTGCACGAGACTCAATAAAATATTGTAAATATTGTGACAATTCTGTTTGCTCACTATCAACCCAATGGGCATTCTCCTCCTTTCTCAACCAGGTAAACTGTCGTTTTGCCAGTTGCCGCGTAGCAATAATTCCTTTATTTATCATTTGCTTATATGAACAATCTCCATCGAGATGTTGCCATACCTGACGATAGCCCACCAGGCGCATGGATGGTAACCCCGAATGCAGGTCATCTCGCTGTCTGAGGGCTTTGACTTCCTCTACCAGTCCCTGTTCCAGCATTTGTGAAAATCGTTGTTCAATCCTATTGTGGAGCAAGGCCCTGTCGTTTGTTGCCACAATAATTTTAACAACGGGGTATTCGATCTGGTTTTCACGTCCTTTTGCATACCACAATGAGGCCGGCGTACCGGTCAATTCGAAAATTTCCAACGCCCTTTGAATTCGCTGAGGATCATTTTTATTTATACGCTCGGCAGACTCCGGATCCACCGAGATTAATTCCTCATACAGATATTCCAGACCCTTATTTTTTAACTGCGATGTCAATTTTTTACGCACATCCGGATCCGATGTTGGCAAGTTTGAGAACCCTTTTTCCAGGCTGCGAAAATACAGTCCGGTCCCTCCTACCAGTAAAGGAATTTTCCCAGCTGCATGTATTTGCATAATTTCCTGCCTGGCATCAATCACAAAATTGCCCGCTGAATAACTTTCATACGGTTCACAGATGTTAATTAAACGGTGGGGGGCAATTTTCAATAATGCCGCATCAGGTTTCGCCGTTCCAATATCCATACCACGGTATACCATGGCGGAATCAACACTGATAATTTCCAGCGGCAGACGCTGTACCAATTGAGCAGCAATGTCAGTTTTACCGGAGGCTGTAGGCCCCATTAAAAATATCACCGGAGATTCCATGGGGAGGTTATTTGCCATTATTAATCATCTGTAATAAGGACTGACTACTTAGTGTTTGCCAAAATCCTTTTAAATTACGCTGTGAAAATGGCAAATCCAGCGAATGACAGCATGTCAAAATCGCCTTAATATCATTAAGGGAAGTGAATTGATGATCCAATGGGGTATGTTGCACCATCAAACCAAGTATTTCTCTCAAATCGTCATGCTTATCTTCGCCGCTATGCTGATACGTATTAATAAATATATTGAGAAATTTATTGATATCCACACCAGGCAACATAGACGGTACGGAACGCACCAGTAATGACCCTGGCCCGGACTGGGTGATTTCAACCCCCAGTTGGGCTAATTGCTCAGAATGGCTTGTCACTACCATTAATTCTTTTTCAGTTAACGAAATATTTACTGGCACAAGTAATGGACGAGATTTAACCTCTGACTTTTCAATTTGTTCTGATAATAAAACCAAAAGATATTGTTTATGCAGATTTGCCAAATCAATAATCCTGATATCCTCATTCCTTTTCGTAATGAGGATATTTCCAGGTAATACCACTATGGGTGTACCGAAAGGATTGTGCTCCTCACCACTGAGGTTTAACTCAATATCGGTACTGCTGTATTCATTTCGAAAGTCATTGATTTTCAATGAATCACGGCTGTTGTTTGTATTTCCGACAGTCGTGATAGGGTGGTTATCCGGCAGTGAAATTGTCTGTTGATTTTGCCTGATGACATCACTGACAAGGGCATATATAAAATCATGGACTGTCCGTGGTGACCTGAACCTGACTTCCTGTTTGGTGGGATGCACATTAACATCCACGAAACTGGGATCAATGTCCAGGTATATAATGTAACTTGGAAATCTTGATTCATGTATCACTGGGTCCATTGCCTTTCGAATGGCATGATTGATATGTTTATCCTTGATAATCCGGTTATTTAAAAATGTATACTGTCTGTCTGACTGGTTTCTGGTAGTTTTTGCATTTCCCAGCCAACCGCAGACTTTTATATTTTCAATACTGCCATCGAAATACCATGCATTTTGATAAAATGCTTTATCCAGAATAGCTGAAATCCTGCCATCATATTGTTGATGACAGGCCGGGCAGGCAAGTTTCTGTTTTCCATTGTGAAAAAACCTGAAATCAATTTCATATTGACTAAGGACAAAGCGCTTTATCACTTCCAATACGTGTAAATACTCAGTCTTCGGTGAGCGTAGAAATTTTCTTCGTACCGGCATCGGTTGAAATAACTTAATGACTTCTATAGTGGTACCAATATTGGCTGATGCCGGCGATATCTTAGACCGAGAGGTATAGGGATCAAAATCCAGTCTAACGGCATGCTCACTGCCAGGTACTCGAGAGATGATGGAAAAGTCACAGACAGAAGCAATACTGGACAATGCCTCGCCTCTAAATCCCAGACTGCGAATGGCATTTAGACCTTTCTGGTCATGTAGTTTACTGGTGGTATGTCTTTTAATTGCCAATTCCAGGTCATCCGGGTGAATACCACATCCATTATCGGTGATCAGGATCTTTTCAGTCCCTCCCCTGTCAATATGAATGTCTATCCTGGTTGCACCGGAATCTATGGCATTCTCAACCAATTCTTTGACAACGGATGAAGGTCTTTCGATAACCTCCCCGGCCGCTATCTGATTGATTAACCCGTTATCTAATCTTGCAATTCTGGGTAATTGATTATTTTGTGACATCAAACTAGGTTAACGTCACAATTGCATACAGTGAAGTACTTTTGCCAGTTCATCGGAACAATTATTCTGGCCGGGACTAACTGGTTAGATATTAACTTCCAGTCAATGGAATAACCAGTTTTTGCCCGATTCGGATCCTGTCTGATCGCAGCCCATTGGCCTGCCTGAGACTTTGCAAGCTGACCCGGTGACGAGTGGCGATCTCCGATAGGGTGTCCCCCCTGGAGATGACGTATTCCTGGGAGCGATTTTGCGAAATGATGGTATTGTCCGGTGGATAGGAACGAAAATAACTTTCAAGACCTGATAAAATCGCACTGGTTATTGCCTCCTGATGAGCAGGATTTCTAAGCTTTTTTTCCTCTGCAGGGTTGGAAATATATGCTGTCTCCACTAGCACAGAAGGGATATCAGGCGATTTAAGTACTGCAAACGCAGCTGATTCCACCCTGCGCTTATGGAGTTTACCAACCTTTTTTAATCCCCCGAGAATCCTGTCAGCGACATCAATACTGGCTTCCAGACTGGCAGTTTGTGATAAGTCCAATAACACTGATGCCAGAACATCATCTTTATCCTCCAGTTTTACTCCGCCAATCAAATCTGATGCATTTTCCTTTTCAGCAAGCCACTTTGCATGTTCACTACTGGCTCCTTTTTGAGACAGAACATAAACAGATGAGCCGGATACTCTGGGATCCGTAAATGCATCGGCATGCACAGATACGAATAAATCTGCATTATATTGACGTGCCTTGTTTATCCTGTCACGGAGCCTGACGTAATAATCTCCTTCCCGGATAAGCACAGCTTTCATTCCATGGACCCGATTTATTTTTGCAGCAAGCTTTTTGGCCAGACTTAAGGCGATGTCTTTTTCATATGTACCGGCAGCACCGATGGATCCCGGATCCTCTCCCCCATGCCCGGCATCAATGGCTATCACCACATCACGGGCTGCCGAGAGTGCCTCTTCCCTTTCCTCCATGACGTCATCAACACTAGTATCCTGTATTTCGTCGTTATATATGTCTATCACTAATCTATGACCATAGGTCTTATTTGGTTCCAACTGGAAACTCTTGGTCATGGCAATTTTTTTCAGGTCCAGTACAACCCTGAGGTCTTCATCATGGTTGGCGCTACGCAGTCGCCTCAGGTAACGGTCTGCATTGACAGGTTGGGCAAGGTCATTTTTTAACCTGGCATTGGAGATATCGACCACAGTACGGAAGGGGTCTGTGAGATTTGCCAGTTTATGGTCAACAGGACCGCTCAGATCAAAAACAATGCGGGTGCTCTCCGGTGCCGCCCAAATCCGGATATTTTCAACATTAACGGATTCGGCGGGAACCGAACAGGCAAAAACAATTGAAATGATACAAATTACTGTGCGCATCTAAATAATTGTTACCTAATTTCATATCGATTACACTAATAATTTCAATTTTTTATTAAAAAATCAATATATCTTACTGATTTATATCAATAATATTGACAATTTTTAATCATATGCGGATGTAATCCTGACTAATGACTGTTTTCCTATGCTGGTATCCGCAGCGATATCCACCTGCCTGCCGTGCTCCAAAATCTCTATTTTTATAGTCAAATCAGGAGGTTCCAGGTATATATCGGCCTTTTCAGGCCATTCAATCAGGCAGATTGCATCCGTCCCGGGGTATTCCCTGAAACCTATGGCTTCCAACTCCTGGGGAGACTCAATCCGATATAGGTCAAAGTGATATATAGATAAAGCATCAAATTCATAAGGTTCCACCAGGGTAAAGGTTGGACTTTTGACTTTACCAGGATAATCAAATCCCCTTAAAAATCCCCTTACCATGGTAGTCTTTCCTGCCCCAAGGGGGCCGGAAAGATGGATTTGAAAGCCGGGTCCCACATTTTTAGCTATTGTAGTACCAAGACCCTCCATCTCTTCTGCTGTCTGAATTTTTAATCTCATTTGGACGGATTCACCAACCTGCGAATAAATGCAAGCAGATCCATTGCCAACATCCCTCTTTCTCCATCTGCCATCGCACTCTGATCTCCTGCCCGGGCATGAACACATACCCCAACTGTGGCAGCGATATCCAGAGGCTGACCCTGGGCGACCAGGCCGGTTATGATTCCGGTCAACACATCACCCATACCGCCAGTGGCCATACCAGGATTACCATCTTTACAGACACTGATCTTTTGGGATGAGGCGATAATGGTGCCCGAGCCTTTCAACACGATGACTCCACCGTATTTTTGCTGAAGTGATTTTGCTGCCCCAATACGGTCAGACTGAATTTGGTTGACTGTAGACCCCAGTAATCTTGCCGCCTCACCTGGATGCGGAGTTAATACCCAATTCTTACGCGCCATGGGATCGGCAGCAAGGAGATTCAAGGCGTCTGCATCCACGATTAATGGCAGTTTTGTATCGAAGACCTTGTCCAATAATGCAACCGACCATTTTGACTGTCCTAATCCAGGACCAACGGCGATGATAGAGGCCTTCATAAGCAGTGGCGCCAGATCAGAGATAGAGTTAACCGCGGACGCCATCAACTCTGGGCAGCCCACTGATAAAGTATAGGCATGTTCAGGACGTGTTGCGATACTCACCAGACCGGCCCCTGTCCTCGCAGCAGCCTCACCACACATCCTCACTGCACCTGCATATCCATAATCTCCACCAATAATCAGGACATGGCCAAAATGACCTTTATGGCCTGTCCTTTCACGAGGTTGAAATATATTGTCAAATTGTGACAAATCCACAAGCTCTGCATTGACGGAGATATCCTCATAGATATCCGCCGGGACATCCAGCCCCATAAAGACCTGCGCGCCACAGACTTCTGCAGCCTCTCCTGTGTGTAAACCTTGCTTGCGGCCAATGAAGGTCACCGTACAATCTGCTTTTATCGCCCCCCCCATAATTTTTCCGGTATCGGCATTTAGACCCGAGGGAATATCCACTGAGATAACCGGGACCTGGGACTGATTCAGCTGGCGTATCATATGCAGATAATCTCCTGTTACATCGCGATTCAGACCAGTTCCAAAGATAGCGTCAACAATCACATCCATGCTATCAATATCTATATCCTTAAGGGTATTCAGTGTCCCCACGCCTTGTTTCAGGTAATCATTAGCGGCTGTTAATGCATCATTTTTCAACTTATCGGGAGGGGTCAGAGAAACCACTGTTACCTTCAACTTGAGTTCATGGGCAAGATGGGCAACGATATAACCATCACCTGCATTATTACCTGCACCACACACTACCAGGATATTCCTGGCATTAGGCCAACGTAAAATTAAGGTATCAAAGACGGCCTGCCCGGCCCGTTGCATTAAATCAATTCCAGGAATATTACGTTCTTCAATTGCGATCCGGTCCAGTTCACGCACGCCACTGGCGGGATATAACCTGCGGTTCAATTCAATGAATGATGTGCCCATGATTACAGTTTAAAATAGTTGTCCCGGTAAAAACGCAACTCCTCGATAGAGTCCTTGATATCATTGAGGGCAAGATGGCTGGAGCTTTTTAAAAACTGGGGTTTATCAGGGGCCCAACGCTTCACCAGTTCCTTTAAACTACTCACATCAAGATTCCGGTAATGAAAATAGACCTCAAGGTCAGGCATTAGTCGGTGCATGAAGCGTCGATCCTGGCAAATACTGTTGCCACACATGGGTGAGGTATTGGCGGGAACATATTCCTGAAGAAATTTCAGGGTTTGCTGTTCTGCCTGTCGGTTTGTCACCTGACTATCCTTTACCCGCTGAGTGAGTCCCGATTTTCCATGCTGATTGGTATTCCAATCATCCATTCCGTTTAATATAGTATCGTCCACATGTATAGCAATTACCGGTCCTTCAGCAAGAATTTCCAGCTTGGCATCTGTAATCACAGTGGCAATTTCAATGATATAATCGGCATCTGGGTTGAGACCAGTCATTTCCAGGTCGATCCAGATGAGATTGTCAGGTGATTGTTTCATTATAATTTTCAACCAGTTTCTGTAACATTTTAACCTTATATCACATGAAATCTATATCCAATACAATATCAGGATTAATTATATGAATATTTTCAGTTTTCTATTTCTTGCATTTCTTGCTGCCGGATTAATCGTACAGTATTTGCTCATATATCGACATATTCACTATGTGGGTAAACATAAAGCAAAGGTACCGGACCAATTTACGGACAAAATCAGCCTTGAGGAACACCAAAAAGCCGCTGATTATTCACAGGCAAAATCGAAAACAGGAAGTATTGAATTGCTCATCAGTACGGCCATCCTGCTCATCTGGACCTTTGGTGGCGGCTTAAATTATCTGGATATCCTATGGCGTGATTTCAGTCTCCCGCCTCTGTGGACTGGTGTTGGACTAATGTTGTGTGTCATCTTGATTTCATCTCTGCTGGATATTCCCATGTCCATATACCGGACTTTCATCCTGGAAAATAAATTTGGTTTTAATAAGACCACACCAAAAATATTTATCACTGATTTAATTAAATCCCTGGCGCTGAGCCTGATTATTGGCACTCCCATGCTGGCATTGGTGTTATGGCTGATGATGAATGCAGGGAACCTGTGGTGGCTGTATGTATGGATGACATGGTTGGGGTTCAGCCTGTTTATGATGTGGTTTTATCCGGCCTTCATTGCCCCTATTTTTAATAAATTCCGCCCCCTGGGAAATCTGGAGCTGAAATCTCGGATTGAATCATTACTGGATAGAAATGGTTTTGCCAGTCAGGGGATCTTTGTCATGGATGGCTCCACACGATCTACTCATGGCAATGCCTACTTCACGGGTATGGGGAGTAATAAACGAATCGTGTTCTTCGATACACTTATGGACGATCTGAGCCATGAGGAGATAGAAGCAGTACTCGCACATGAGCTTGGCCATTTCAAACATAACCACATTAAAAAACGCATTGCCCTGATGGCGATTAGTTTTCTTGCCGGATTCTGGCTGCTTGGCTGGTTGATTGACAAACCCTGGTTTTACAATGGCCTTAGGGTAGATATGCCATCTACCTACATGGGACTGATCCTATTTATGTTTGTGATACCGGTATTTACTTTTTTCATGCAACCACTGTTTGCCTGGTATTCAAGGCTGCATGAATTTGAGGCGGATGATTTTGCCGCTGCGCAGGCCCATTCATCCGACCTGATCCAGGCCCTGGTAAAACTCTACAAGGAAAACGCCAATACATTAACGCCGGATCCGCTGTACTCCGCATTCCATGACTCACACCCACCGGCGCCTATACGCATCGCCCATTTGTCAGAAAAACCGGCTTAAGCCACAGAGAACACAGAGATCACAGAGTTAATTGAATTATTAATTCTTTTCATCTCCATGTACTTTGTGGCTAATATTTTCTTGGATTCTGGCTTTCGCCAGAATGGCGATTATGTATATAGATGAACTAAACAAGTATAATTATTTAATCTTGTAAATTACTTTGTAAATCCTGTTAATCCTGTCTTATTTATATCTCTCGTCGGCCTGATAAAGCCTGTGACAGTGTGCTGCTGTCGATGTATTCCAGTTCTCCGCCAACCGGAACACCATGGGCGATGCGGGAAATCATAATTTTATTCTTTCTTACCATTTCACTGATGAAGTGTGCCGTGGCCTCGCCTTCCACCGTGGAGTTAGTGGCCATTATCACTTCCTGAATTTCACCTTCTCTGATGATTGCAGCCAGTTTATCCAGCCCCAGGTCTTCCGGGCCAATGCCATCAATAGGAGAAAGATGTCCCATTAAAACAAAATACACCCCGCGATAACCCGCATCCTCAACGGCGAAGACATCTGCAGGGCTTTCAACTACGCACAACAGGGACTTATCACGATTATCATTTGAGCAGATGGAACAAAGATCTACCTCGGTAAAATTCCGACAACGCTTACAATGTCCGATTTCATCCATGGCATATTGCAATGCCATCGCCAGTTCTCTGCCACCATTTCTATTACGTTGTAATAAATGATAGGCGATGCGCTGGGCCGATTTTCTACCCACACCAGGAAGACAACATAATGCAGCAATGAGTGATTCAAGCCTTGTCGGTTCATTCATTGCCTACACCTGGGTTGCTTGAGTTAAAAAAGACTTGAGCATTTTCTAAAAGCGAGAATGAATTATGTAAAAATATTAGTAATGGTGATGTAATTCTAGAAAGGCAAGTTCATCCCCGGGGGCAAATTCAATCCGGCAGATACTTCAGACATTTTTTCCTGGGTCATGTGCTCCACGCGTCGATTGGCGTCATTTACGGCTGCTGCCACCAAATCCTCCAGCATCTCTAAATCATCTGAAATCAGGCTATGATCAATTTTAATCTTTTTAACATCATGCTTACCGGTCATAACAACCTTGACCATGCCAGCCCCGGATTCACCTTCCACTTCTGTCCTGGCAATCTCATCCTGCACTTTTTTCAGATTTTCCTGCATCTGTTGTGCCTGTTTCATAATGTTACCTAAGCCTGCTTTCATATTCTCCTCGTTAATGTCTTATTGCGGTTGAATGGTTTTTTGTTCAATCTTGGCATCGAAGCTATCTACGATGTCTTTAACGTCTGAGTCATTATTAAATGAATCTACTGCCTGTTGCTGACGTTCATCCTGCATACGTTTGTTTGCCTGTTTCGGTGTCTCGCCTTTCGGATCTTCTACGGTAATAATCAATTTGACGTCTTTACCAAAACGCTCGTGTATTGCACTTTGCAACCGCTCTTGCTGAATGGTTTTTAAAAGATGTTCCTGGCTAGGTAACAATACAAGATGTATCCGGTCTTCAGAATGGTCCTTCAATACACAGTTTCCTGCAAGCTCTTTCACCAGACCTGTTAATGCCATATCATCAATCAACTTTTTCCAGTCCTGTCCAATCCCAATTTGAGTAGAATCAGGCGCACTCATTGAAACCTCGGGCGTATTGGTTGCAGCAGAATTTCTGACTGCAGGCTTTGGCTTCCCACCGGAAGCCGTATCCGGGCGAAATGCCAGCATCCTCACCATGGTCATTTCAAAACCTATCCTGGGATCAGGTGACATAGGTAGATCACGTCGGCCAGTCAGTGCAATCTGGTAATATAGCTGTAGATCTTCTTTATCGAATAGTTCTGCCAGATGACGAATTTCAGGTTTGATATCTGTCAAGCTATCGGCACCAACACCAATGGCATGACATATAGCCATATCATGAAAATCAGAAAGCATTTCAGCGAATACCGCATCATAATCTGGAGTATGTTCGTCCATCCTATCGATACAGCTTATCAATGCTGAAGCATCGTTATTTAACAATGCTTCGTACAGGGCGTTCAGGTCCTGACTGTCTATCGTACCCAGCATATCCCGGACCCTATCCTGTTTTAACTCACCACTACCATGTGAGATAGCCTGGTCAAGTAAACTCAGAGCATCGCGCATGCTGCCATTGGCGCCTGCTGCGAGCAGCCGTAATGATTCATCATCAGTATTAATGTCTTCCTTGCCGGTAATTGTCTTCAATTGTTCCGCAATTTGATCTCGCGTCAGGTGTTTAAGGTTGAACTGCAAACAGCGCGACAGGATTGTAACGGGAAGTTTCTTGGGTTCGGTTGTTGCCAGTAAAAACTTTACATGTGGTGGTGGTTCTTCCAGGGTTTTTAACAACGCATTAAAACTATGATTGGAAAACATATGAACTTCGTCAATAAGATAGACCTTATAGCGACCGTTACTCGGTGAATATTGGACGTTGTCCATGAGGTCACGGGTTTCCTCCACTTTAGCACGCGATGCAGCATCCACTTCAATTAAATCCACAAAACGACCACCATCAATTGAGGTACAGGCGCTACATGTTCCACACGGTTTTGAACTGACGCCTTGCTCGCAGTTCAGACACTTCGCCAATATCCGGGCCAGGGTGGTCTTGCCCACTCCGCGTGTACCGGTAAAAAGATAGGCGTGATGCAGGCGATCAGAATCAAGCGCATTTTTTAATGCTGCTAGGACATGGGATTGACCTACCATGTCATTAAAGGTTTGTGGACGCCATTTTCTGGCAAGAACCTGATATGTCATTATTTGTATTTATATCCCGGGGTTACAACCAACAGGTCTTACCTGTTATATCCCTGTTTTTATTTTATATATTCTCTAAATCAAGTCAGAGATCGCCGCACATGAATGACAGGCTAAATTAAATATATCAAAAGATTTTTATTTTGCTTACTTCGAACTGTCCTGATTAGTCTTGATCAAAGTTTCATTAAAAATAAAGGGTCCGCATCGAATCACCGCACCCGTATCCATTACTACCGCTGCTCCCTTCCAGGCCTGACGGGGTTCATAATTTCACGCCACGAAGACCGACACGGACCACAGCGTGAATAGTAACATATCTATACGCTTAACCAACGGGAATCATATGAGATATCCTGGAAAAACCCCTCTGAATACAGGGGTAAAGCTCAAAAATTGCCGTTATTCCTCTCGACTTAAACGGCGATAATATTCTGCGATGGCATCCTTGTACTCTGTGGAAACCGGCTCTGCTGCAGCTGATCTTACTTTTTGCGGGTCCTTGCTCTTAATACCTGCATCCAGTTTGAGTTCCAGTTGTTCCAACAGGTTTAATGCCGCCAGGAATTCCTGTTCGATAATGTCATCATTCCTGCCATTACCTGAGAATGCGAGTTGTTGTTGTAACTCCTGGGCTAATTCCCGGATCTCATTTATCTCTTCGAGACTTAAATCCTGGTCCCGCAGCTCAGGTATCACATCACGAATTGCCTGGGCGGTCTCTCCAATTTCCTGACCAAAACGGTCCCAGGCTTCCCGGTTTATCATGGGTCTGTCGAGATTAGCGTATTCACCCCATACACCACCACCGTAGACATTTCCCTGGGCGACATTCTGACCCGGGTTTTCTCCACCCTCTGATGAAGATTGAGATGGGGTTTGTCCTGGTTCTCCTAACTGCTCAGACGATTGTGAAGACTGACGATCACGATTAATCTGCTCAAGTTCCTTTCTCAGGGAACGGGTCTGTGCCAGTGTCTGTCCTAACTGATCGCTATCCGCCAGTTCTGTTCCATTCGCAACACGATTGGCATCCTGCAGTTTTTCAGTAATATCGCTTAGTGCCTGGGTAACAGCACTTTCGCTGCCGGCAATATAGGGTGCTGCACCATAGGCAATATATTCAGATGCGACATACAGGCGTTCCTGGAGTTGAGACTGGCCAATAACATCCCGGGCTTGTTCAAGATCGGCAATTGCCTCAGGCATCGCATCTTCATATTGTTCTACCGCTGAATGAATGGCCTGCTCCAGCCCCTGTAGCTTTTCAGACATGGCCATTTTTTGTTCGGCGAGTTCTGCCTCCTGATCTGGTGCTAAACCGCTGGTGACCTGACCGGTCCTGTCGCGCTCTGCCAGAGCGCGTCTCACCGCTTGCTGTAATTCCTGTTCCATTACCATTTGTTCTTCGAACAAATCATTGGCCGTTGCTGCCATATCATCAAAAGATTCCTGCATGGAACGTTGCTGATTACGGGCCACTTCATCTCGTGCACCTTGTAACTGTCTACTGGCTTCCTGGGCAGCCCGGTCCAGGGCCTCTCTATCACCTTGATTTTGCATGGCATCGGAAATCTCGTTCATCGCCCGGATAGCGCTTTCCAAACGGCGAGAGGTCTCAGACTGGTTACCCCCCTGTCCCCCTGCAGTCCCTGGTTGACCATTTCCAGCAGTTTGTTGCTGTCCACTATTTCCCAGGGAGGATGAAGACTGTTGTCCCTGCTGGCCCTGTTGCCCCTGCTGGCCCTGATGGCCCTGTTGGCCCTGCTGGTCCTGTTGGTTGTTCTGAGCCATACGCTCCATTTGTTCCAGGCGTTGCTGTAATTCTTCAGCTTCTCGACGCAACATTTCTTGCTGCCAACGCTGGGCCTCAGTCAGGTTGTTCTGTTGTCGCATGTTATTTGCCAGTTGCTCCTGCCGCCGTGCCAGGTCTTCAAGTTGATCCATGGCATCATCCGATTGTTGCGACTGTGCGCTGGGGGATGCAGGATTACCTGTTTCATACTGGTTTTTCTTGAGGTCCATTTCCAACTCAAACATTTCAGCCAAATCTTGCCCGGCACGACCGCCGCCGCCGCCCTGACCTCCCTGATTAAAGGCCACCTGCATATCGGTAAACACCGCTTCAGCCCGCAATAAATGTTGTAATGCTTCCTGTTCAGGTTGGATAGCACTTTCGAGATCGATTTTTTCCAGATACTCAGATGCAGGTACCATGGCCTCCGCTGCCATTTCCATATTTTCCACGAACTTACTGATCTGTTCATCGGCATTCAACTGCCTTGCCCGGGTCCGTTCAGCCAGAGTCTTTGC
>JAURPG010000104.1 GCA_030835405.1 Gammaproteobacteria bacterium
AGATACCTAACCAAAATATAAGAGATGCTATAAGAAACGCCTGCCAGAACACATGCTTATTATCTAACATAAAATCCAAATAAAATCCAAATATTTAAAGATTTATGATATTAATTACCATCTAAAATCTTTTTTATAATATCTATACATTGTAGCATACCAAATTATTGGATAAAATGCTAAAAACACCAGCATATAAAAAATCACACCGAGCTGGATATTACCAAATAAGATCATGAGTACTGCTGATAGCACCATAAAAAGTAATATGCTACGGCGCAGACCAAATGTCGAAGAGATATATCCCAACGTCACAATCCCAAAAAATGAACCAAAATTAAAGATGGCTCCGGAATAGGCTCCCTGGGCCTGGGTTAACCCGCTGTCCTCAGCAATCTTGGGTATCCAACTCATCAGAAAATAAAGGGTAAAAAAGGCCATGAAGAAGGATGCCCAAAGCTTAATGGTTGCGTTGCGCATATGTTGCGTCATTAATGACCTGATATTTCCCGCGACCGAGCCATCTCCCTGTTTGCTATCCTTATCAGCCAAATCAGGTAATGAATCTAATAATTCATAATCAAGTTTCTTAAGGATGCGATTGGTTTCATGTAATGCACCTGGAGGCCTCTTATGCAACAGAAACTGTAGTGATTCCGGCAATAATACGAATATGACGGGAAATAATACAGTCGAGATTAAACCTCCGGCTATGAACATTGAAGCCCAGCCATATTCAGGTATTAATTTTGCCGCTAGTACTCCTGTCAGAGTTGCACCTACCGGGTAACCGCCCAGCACAAACCCAATGACAAGATTCCGTCTTTTATCTGATGAATATTCTGCAGCCAGCGAAGTTAAACTGGCAAGCATGGCACCTATACCCAGACCGGTATATAACCTTAGACCAATTAACTGTGGAACATTTGTTGCCAATGCCGTTAACAACATGCCAGAAGAGACGACCATAATGCTTAACAAAACCATCTTTCTTCTGCCAATAACATCTGTAAACGGCGATATAAACATGGCACCAGTTGCCATACCAATCAATGCGGCACTGAACACCATTCCAAAGGACTGTGCCCTAACACCCCATTCCTCCATGATTCTCGGTGCCACATAAGAAGCAACAACCACATCCATACCATCCAGCATATTCAGAATAAAACACATTAAGATAATCAGTAATTGGGTCGACGTCATTGGCCGCTGGTCAATTTGTTTCTGAATATCCATGATTACCTCGACGATGATACAGATAGTTTTTTAATGGATTAGCAATATAAGATACTATTAATATTTTTAACAGATAATATTAAGATGAGGACGTACGTTCTATTACATGGTGCATGGCATGGTCCCTGGTGCTGGAAAAGACTCATCCCCCTGTTGGTTTCCATGGGTCATACAGTATTAACACCGGAGATACCCTGGACTTTCAATACAAACAACAAAAAGCAAAAGTTCGATTTACACAAATCGATCAATGAATTAAACGGGTTAATTGATTGCCTTGATAACCAGATTATTTTAGTGGGGCATAGCCTTGGTGGAGTAATCGCTTCAATGATTTGTGCCCATAATCCTGAGAAAATTTCACGGGCTATATATATAAGTGGCTTCATCCCGAAAATTGGTCAATCCATAAATGACCTCGGCCAGCTAATGACTGATTCCATTATCGCTACTAACATTAGAGTCAATGAAAAAGGCCGGATATTGGTCGTGCCGGAAAATGTTATCAAAAAAGGTTTTTATCACGATTGTGATGAAACTGATTACCTGTTTGCAAAATCTCTCTTACAACCCCAGCTTGCATCCACATTCTTAATGCCAGTTGAATATAACGTGGAGGTGATATCCAACGTAATCAATATATATATTGAGAACCTTGATGACAGAGCAGTACCAATATCAGCACAACGGATTATGCAAAAAAATATACCCATTAATAAAGTTGAAAAAATCACCAGTGGCCATTCCCCCTTTTTTTCACGACCTCATGAACTGGCCAGGATCCTGCAAGCCATTTAGCAACTGCCTGTTACGACATAACAACGATGCATAAGAATTATTTGAAATTTAATGCATATATGGATAATGTTTATGCTCGTTTTTTTAAGGATAAAAAAACAATAAATAAAAGGAAAAATTACCATGGATCAATTACAGGCATTTCACCATTTATCAAGTCAAGTAAGAATTCTATATAACTAATCTGTTGTGACCTTTTTTTCCCTGTACTATTCGCCCCGGCTGTCTGTGCGCTTTTATGGGAAATATCTGACCATCGTTTATTACTAACCTGGGCGAGCATCGTTGTTATATATTCCCTGGCCCGCTATATCATCATCTGGAGGCAAAGTCAGGAAGGTATAACGCCGGAGAATGTTAATAAATGGTTGGACCTATTCATTACCAGCGTCTTTATATCAGGCCTGTTATGGGGAACAGCCTGCATTATTCTGGTTCCATACGAACCAGGAAGATTAATTGAATTTACTATTTATAACAGCCTCACCATGCTCATCGTTTGCGGTCTGGCGGCAGGCGCTGTGGTAACTTATTCGGCAAATAAATGGGTAATAATATTTTATGCCTTTCTGGCATTGATTCCGCCGGCTATTTATCTCATTATTCTGGGGGACAAATATAACAGCGCCCTGGGGGAGTTCGTTTTCTTATATTTCATATTCATTACTGCTTCATCCATAAGGTTGAACAAACAATATACTTATTATATTGATATTGAATATGAAATGATTATGCTCAAAGAAAAGTTACGGAAATATCTTGAACAGTCTGTTAAACACAAGATATATACCTGATATCTTGTTCATGAAGATATAAAGCCAAAATACTGATATGAACCCTGCCAGTCACCTTCCATTCGTCCTTTGCTGCCGGGATCATAATACTGCACTCAATTATATACAGACAAACCTGGGGGCAGTCGCCTATTTCACCATAAAATCACCAGAAAAGTCCGGTGATAATGAAGATGCCATAGCCATAGTTCAAGCCTCTGAAAAAACATTGGTATTGGCCGTCGCAGATGGTGTTGGTGGACTCCCTTCCGGGGCACAGGCTTCTAATATTGTTATAAATGATATTGGAGATGCCTGCCTGAACCATCAAAAAGAGAACCTTGAATTACGGGACGCCTTGTTATCATGCATAGAGAAAGCTAATAATGATATCATTGAATTGAATACTGGTTCTGCTACAACACTTGCCCTGGTTGAGATACAAGACTCCAGTATACGCACCTATCACGTAGGAGACTCGGCAATATTAGTAGTTGGGCAACGCGGTAAACTAACACTGGAGACTGTCCTGCATTCACCTACAGGTTATGCTGTTGAGTCGGGACTAATGTCAGAAGATGAAGCCTTGCAACATGAAGACAGACATATTGTTTCCAATGTTATAGGTTCCAGGGACTTGTCGATTTCCATGACTGTCCCGGTTAAATTAAAAATAAACGATACCCTGCTGCTTGCTACAGATGGTTTAATAGACAACATAGATAAGCAAACCATACTGGATACCATAAGAAAAGGGAGCTTAATTGAAGGACTGAACAGGCTTTACGAGATGACCAGCGAACGAATGACTTCAGGCGCCATGACATATAAGCCCGATGATGCCAGCTGCATTCTCTTCAGAAGAAATGTTTAAAGATGACAGACAAGAATAAGATATACCTGGAGTGCTTTGACTTGCAACCCGGAAGAATAATTGCGGGCAAATACGAGGTACTGGAAAAACTGGGAAGTGGTTGGGAAGGTGAAGTCTATAAAATACTGGAAAGGGACATGGGGATCATCAGGGCAGCAAAAGTTTTTTATCCACAGAGAAACACCAATGATAAAACTGCCAAGCTATATGGAAAAAAACTACATAAACTTCGACACTGTCCAATAATCATCCAGTATCATAATCGTGAAAAAATTAAATTCAAGGGCATACAAATAACCGTCTTGATATCTGAGTACGTTGAAGGCGAAAAGCTCTCTGATTTTCTGAACCGGCAAAGAGGTAAACGCTTATCGGCCTTCCAGGCAATACACCTACTGTATGCGCTGACAACCGGGATGGAGCATATACATTCAGCCCGCGAATATCATGGAGACTTACATACCGACAATATTATTATAAATCGCTATGGTCTCGGTTTTGATCTCAAGGTTATCGATTTTTATCACTGGGGCGCATCGAAAAGAGAGAATATTCAATACGATATACTGGAAATGATACGGATATTTTATGATGTGCTGGGTGGGGCCAAACATTATCCCAACCAACCTAAAAATGTGAAGCACATCTGTTGTGGGTTAAAAAAAGGTCTGATACTGAAAAAATTTCCTACCGCGATCAGGCTGAGAGAACATCTTGAAACCATGGAGTGGTAAAGCCTTACTGACAGATTAATCCTCAACTTTTTTATGAATATGCGGGACAGATTCCTTGTCACCTGATTTCATGTAACGTTTTTCACCATCTATTGCGGTGACATTCTCATAAACACCATCATCACGTTTTACCAGTTTGGTAAATCCCTCATTTTTAAGTTCGCTATTGAATGTTTGTACAGCAACACCGGGCGCCTGTTTCATAATTCTTTCTACTGGCGCACCAGGGTCTGTTTCCCCTAATGATATCTGACCGACATAACAAAGTTCACCCCAGGTCTTTAATTTGACCTGAAGTGTATGGTTAACCTCAACGGTTTTGCCGTTGGCATCACAATAGTATGTATAGGCGGGCATATTAAAATATTACAGGATTAATCAGCATCAACCATTGATACTTTAAGTCTTTCAATGGCCTCTTTAACCAATGGCGATAAATCTTCCCCGCCTTCATCAGTATAAGCAATGATTTGTTTTTGCATTCTATCTTCCCAGAACCGTTGCATATGTGTGGCAATTCCTGTCACAGCTTCTTCATGGTCCGGCTCAGATTTAAAAAAATTAGCGATGTCATTGGCCATCTCCACAAGATTGCTTATATTCATATTCAAACCCTGACAATTCTTTCTGGGCGTGTATATATTACACAGGACTCATCTCTAGCAAAGCCGATTAAGGTTAAGTTACTTTTTTCCGCTATTTCAATCGCCAGTGAAGTAGGCGCTGAGACAGCAACCAGAACTGCAACACCGGCAAATGCGGTTTTCGTCACCATTTCATAACTGGCCCGACTGGTAATGACAATAAACCCAGTCATAGGATCTATTTTTCCATCCAAATATAGGCTTCCCACCAGCTTATCGAGTGCATTATGTATACCCACATCTTCTCTGACAACGTATAAGTCTTCCGAGACTGAATTCCATGCGGCGGCATGTAC
The DNA here is from genome assembly GCA_030835405.1 of Gammaproteobacteria bacterium. Taxonomy (GTDB): domain Bacteria; phylum Pseudomonadota; class Gammaproteobacteria; order Eutrophobiales; family Eutrophobiaceae; genus Eutrophobius. The sequence goes on from JAURPG010000104.1 coordinate 5,359, forward strand.
GGCACCTGTTTTCGATTTCACAGGTTGATTACTTGAAATAACTTCCAGTGCTTTGGATATTTGTCTCAGATTTACCTTTATATCAGATTCTACTACCGGTGTATTTCGCACTGCCTCTTCGATCAATGCAGTTCCACATAAGCCGCACCCTGTCCTGCCGGTCAGGTTACGTTGTTTTTGCCTATGTGTTTGCTGCTGGTCTCTAAATCGAATATGAATCTGAAGGCCTGAATCACAAGGAATGATATCAAGATAATGGATATCATTTGCAGAGCTTATCAGGTTTTCTGTAATACAAAAGCCGATTGCAAAGTCTTCAAGGTTATCGGGTGATGCCATCATAACGACATGAGGCTCACCATTAATCACCAGCGCTACCGGAGTTTCATTTGCGACGGAATCTAATAATTCAGTCGCGTTCTTGCCTGTTAATCGGACAGTTTTTACACAACCGATGGTCTGCTTTTTATTAGATTGCAACACCAGTTTCCGTCTCTTACTCAGCAGGAACCCTTTCCCGCTCCCCCAATAGCTCTTGTTGTTGCCTGGTAAATTCCTGATATCGTTTTTGCCAGTCAGATGGCTGACTGACTTTAGTCACCTGGACAGCCGTGACCTTGTACTCAGGACAATTGGTTGCCCAGTCGGAATGGTCACTGGTTACGACGTTGGTACCAGATTCAGGAAAATGAAACGTGGTATAAATGACCCCAGGTTGAACACGATCAGTGACAATGGCCCTGAGGACTGTTTCCCCTGAACGGCTGGTTATCCCTAGCCAATCCCCTGTTGCAATCCCTCGCTGCTCAGCGTCATGTGGGTGAATTTCCACGGTGTCCTCATTATGCCAGGTGATATTGGCAGTCCGGCGCGTCTGGGCCCCCACATTGTATTGAGAGAGGATCCTGCTAGTGGTCAGGATTAATGGATATTTTGTATTGACCTTTTCATGTGATTCCACATATTCCGTCAAGAGGAACTTTCCTTTCCCACGCACAAAACTGTCTTCGTGCATGGTGGGCGTACCATTAGGGGCATTATCATTACAAGGCCATTGAATACTGCCAAGTTTATCCAGTTTTTCGTAGCTCACACCATTGAAGGTCGGGGTCAATCGTGCGATCTCATCCATTATCTCTGAAGGATGGGAATAATTCATAGGATAACCCAGGGCATTAGATAATTGGCAGGTCACTTCCCAATCGGCGTAACCTGACATAGGCAGCATCATCTTACGCACCCTGGATATTCGCCGTTCAGCATTGGTAAATGTTCCATCTTTTTCCAGAAAGGTAGCGCCCGGAAGAAAAACATGCGCGAACTTGGCAGTCTCATTCATAAATATGTCCTGAACAACAATACATTCCATGGCCTCCAGTGCCGCCAGTACCCGTTGCGTATCGGGATCGGACTGGGCTATGTCCTCGCCCTGTATGTATATACCCTTGAAACTGCCATCCAGCGCTGCTTCAAACATATTGGGGATCCTCAGGCCCGAGCGAGACTTGAGCGGGACGTTCCAGGCTTCTTCAAACATCTTTCTGACCGTGTCGTCAGAGACATGGCGATAACCGGCAAACTCATGGGGAAATGATCCCATGTCGCATGAACCCTGCACATTGTTCTGCCCGCGTAAAGGATTTACCCCTACCCCTTTCCTGCCCAGATTTGCCGTGGCCATAGCAATGTTGGCAATGCCCATCACCATGGTGGATCCCTGGCTATGTTCAGTCACACCAAGCCCGTAATATATGGCGCCATTATTTACACTGGCGTATAAACGTGCCGCCCCTCGAACCTGTTCCGCCGGCACACCGGTAATGGATTCAGTCGCCTCTGGAGAATGTCGTTGTTCAGAAACGAAATGCTTCCATTTATCATAAGAGTCCCACTCACAACGCTCCCGAATATAATCTTCTTTGGCCAAACCTTCTGTTACCACCACATGGGCCAAGGCCGTGATCAAGGCAACGTTAGTCCCTGGCAATAATTTCAGATGATAGTCTGCTTTTATATGCGGTGACTGCACCATCCCGATACGACGTGGATCAATGACAATCAGACCCGCCCCCTGACGGATGCGGCTTTTCATCTGCGATGCAAATACGGGATGGGCCTCGGAAGGATTGGCACCGATAATCATAATGACGTCTGATTCCATCACCGAATCAAAATCCTCGGTACCGGCAGATTCGCCCAATGTACTTTTCAGGCCGTACCCGGTGGGTGAATGACAAACCCTGGCACAGGTATCGACATTATTATTTCCAAATCCAGCCCGGATCAGTTTCTGGACCAGGAAGGTTTCTTCATTCGTGCAACGGGATGAGGTAATCCCACCAATGGAGGCCATCCCATATTTCGACTGGATTCGTTTAAATTCTGCAGCCGCATGGGCAATTGCTTGTTCCCAACTGACCTCTTTCCAGGGCTCTTTAATGGAATGACGAATCATGGGGGTGGTGATACGGTCTTTATGTGTAGTATAGCCAAATGCAAACCGGCCTTTTACACAGGAATGTCCGTGGTTAGCATGGCCGTCCTTGTTGGGCACCATACGCACTACGGTATTTCCCTTCATTTCCGCCTTGAATGAACACCCTACGCCACAATACGCACAGGTGGTAGTAACACTATGTTCGGCCTGACCCAGCTCAGCCAGAGATTTTTCACTCAGGGTCGCTGTTGGGCATGCCTGGACACAGGCACCGCAGGACACGCATTCAGAATCCAGAAATGACTCTCCCTGTGAGGCCGACACTCTGGAATCAAACCCCCTGCCCTCTATGGTCAAGGCAAATGTACCCTAGATATCTTCACAGGCCCTGACACACCTGGAACAGACAATACATTTTGATGGGTCAAAATTGAAATAAGGGTTGGACTCATCTTTTTCCTGGTGCAGATGGTTTTTACCTTGATATCCGTAACGCACATCCCTCAGTCCCACTACACCAGCCATGTCCTGTAATTCACAATGTCGATTGGCATCACAGGTGAGACAATCCAGCGGATGGCCCGAGATATAAAGCTCCATCACATCACTGCGCAAATTCCCTAACTTGTCTGTCTGGGTCAGGACCTTCATGCCATCTTTAACAGGCGTGGTACAGGATGCCGGATATCCCTTTACACCTTCTATCTCCACCAGACACAAACGGCACGAGCCGAATGGTTCAAGCATATCGGTTGAGCAAAGTTTTGGAATATTGATACCAGCCAGGGCAGCGGCCCTGATCAATTTAGTCCCTTCAGCTACATTAATTGAGACGCCATCAATCTCCACAGTTACCTGATGCTCATTGGTCACTGCTGGAGTGCCTAAATCTTTGTCGCTTATGGATCGCACAATCTCTCCTGTGTTACGTATTACCCATTTTGAATATTAAAATCTTCGGGAAAGTTCTTTATCGCACTCATAACCGGATTTGGCGTCAAGCCCCCCATGGCATATAGTGATGCATCACGCATAGTGACACAAAGATCGGCTAATAATGTCAGGTTCATATCCCTGTCTTTACCTTGAACTATCCGCTCTATCACCTCCATACCTCGGGTTGAACCGATTCGACATGGTGTACACTTGCCGCAAGATTCAATTGAGCAAAATTCCATAGCATAACGGGCCATGTCCGCCATATTGACCGTCTCATCAAACACCACGATGCCACCGTGACCAAGCATGGCGCCAATTTCATTAAAGGCCTCATAATCCAGCGCCGTATCAAACTGAGATTCAGGTATATATGCACCTAATGGTCCGCCTACCTGTACAGTACTGATGGGGTGGCCACTGGCGCTTCCACCGCCATAATCATACAAAATCTCATTCAAGGTCAGACCAAAGGCCTTCTCCATCAGCCCGCCGTATTTAATATTTCCCGCAAGCTGGAATGGCAGAGTACCGCGCGACCTGCCCATTCCATAATCTTTGTAGAAGTGACTGCCTTTTTCAAGGATCATCGGAATACTGGCCAGAGTCACCACGTTGTTTACAACTGTCGGTTTACCAAAAAGACCCTGGATCGCCGGTAACGGTGGTTTATAGCGGATCTCGCCACGCTTACCCTCAAGGCTTTCCAGTAAGGCAGTCTCCTCCCCGCAGATATAAGCACCCGCGGCCATACGTAGCTCCACATCAAAATGCTTACCGCTACCCATGATGTCATCGCCCAGAATACCTTGCTGATAGAGTGTCTCGATTGCCTCTGCAAGGATCCTTGCTGCCAGGGGATATTCAACCCGCAAATAGATATAGCCCTTGTTAGCTCCGACGGCGACCCCGGCAATAATCATTCCTTCAAGCAATAAAAATGGATCACTCTCCATCACCATGCGATCTGAAAATGTCCCCGAATCCCCTTCATCTGCATTACAGACAATATATTTTTGGGTCGCCCCGGCAGCATGGACTGTCTGCCATTTAATGCCAGTGGGAAATGCTGCCCCACCCCGACCGCGTAACCCCGATTCAGTGACTTCTTTCACTATCGCTGCCGCTTCCATTTCAAGGGCACGCGCCAGACCTGAAAGTCCCCCACCTTGCTGATATTCAGATATCGAAAGGGGGTCAGTCAATCCAGCGCGATTGAAGATTAACCTCTCCTGGTTTTTTAGAAAATCTATCTTTGCAATCGGCCCAAGTCGTAGCGGGTGGTCGCCTCCCGCGGTAAAACCGGCATCAAATAAACCAGATATATCATTGACTGTTACCGGGCCATAGGCAATTCGATCACCGTTTACTTCTACAGTAATCAATGGTTCCAGCCAATACATTCCGAATGACCCCGTTCTGACGATTTCAACATCGAGCCGTCGGTTCTTGATTTGTGCCTCGATAGCAGAAAGAATAACTTCCGCACCCATGGCGTTGGCAGTAAAATCTCTGGGAAGATAAAGCGTTTGGGGCATCAAACCTGTCCGGTGACACCCGTCCGTAGAGCTGGCCATTTATCATTACTGATGGGGTACAAGCGCAGTTACCCAGGCAGTAAACCGGCTCCAGGGAGTATTCACCGTCACCACGGGTCTGGTGATAATTAATATTAAGGGAAGATTTTACATGGCGTTCCAGGGTGGTACTTCCCATCGCTTGACAGGCCTCAGCCCGGCAAAGTTGTATCTGATATTTGCCTGGTGGTGCGCTTCTGAAAAAGTGATAAAAGCTGATAACACCATGGACCTCTGCCAGTGACAGATTCAGGACCCTAGCGATCTCAGGTACCGTCTGTTTCGGAACGTAACCAAAATGGTCCTGCACAGCATGTAAAACGGGTAACAATGCACCGGGTAATTGAGCATATCGGGTAAACACTGATTCCGGTATTTTCAGGTCTTTTTGCGGCTTGTCATCTATATACGAATGCTACCTTATTTTGTGTGACTTTTAATCCCTAAAATATGGCATAATAGGGCTATTATAATATATTGATTTCAAGGACATATTTACCGTTCATGCCCAAAAAACTGTACATCAAGACATTCGGTTGTCAGATGAACGAATACGATTCGGAAAAAATGCACGATGTGCTTGCTGAATCCCATCAGGTAACCCTGACAGATAGCCCAAAATCAGCTGATATCATCCTGGTGAATACCTGTTCTATCAGGGAAAAGGCACAGGAAAAGCTGTTTTCTGAGCTGGGACGGTGGCGTCCATATAAAGAACAAAATCCCGGCCTCATTATCGGCGTAGGTGGATGTGTCGCCAGTCAGGAAGGCGAGGCTATCCGAAACCGGGCACCCTATGTCGACATTGTATTTGGCCCACAAACATTACACAGACTTCCGCAAATGGTTCATGAAGTCGAGTCAAGTCGATTACCCGTGGTGGATATATCATTTCCAGAGATTGAAAAATTTGACAACCTGCCAGCACCCAGAGCCGATGGTCCCACGGCATTTGTTTCCATCATGGAAGGTTGTAGCAAATATTGTACTTTCTGCGTAGTCCCTTATACCCGTGGTGAAGAGATCAGCAGGCCGTTTGATGATGTGCTCACCGAGATAGTGGAGCTGGCAAACCAGGGCGTAAAAGAGGTCAATCTGCTGGGCCAGAATGTTAATGCCTACCGCAGCCATACCCATAACGGAGATAAGGCAGATCTCGCCCTGCTCATAGAATATATCGCCGCAATAGACGGGATTGGCAGGATCAGATACACCACCTCTCATCCGGTTGAATTTACCGACCGATTGATTGATACATATGCCAACGTCCCCAAACTTGTGAATCATTTACATCTTCCCGTTCAAAGCGGATCCGATCGAGTTCTGTCCCTGATGAAACGTGCACATACTGCCCTGGAATATAAGTCAAAAATCAAAAAACTCAGAAAGATAAGACCTAACATCAGCATATCATCCGATTTTATTATTGGCTTCCCGGGTGAATCAGAAGATGATTTCAAGGCTACAATGGACCTGATTCATGAAATTGGGTTTGACCAATCATTTAGTTTTATCTACAGCAAACGTCCCGGGACACCTGCTGCCAATATGGATGATGACGTTTCACTGGAAACCAAAAAAAAACGATTATCTATCCTGCAAGACCGCATTAACCAACATGCCTTTGCAATCAGTAAAAATATGGCAGGAACAGTGGAAACGGTCCTAGTAGAAGGTGTATCTAAACGAAATTCCAATGAATTATTCGGAAGGACAGAAAATAACCGAATTGTGAATTTTCCTACTGAGAAAGACCTAATCGGTGATTTTACCAGGGTCAGAATAACCGAGGCATTGACCAACTCTCTACGTGGAGTATTATTGGAACACAACCCGACCAACTCATTGACCAGTCAATCCAGTCTTATCTCTGAACAGCATCCCTAACACTTTGCAACCCAACACGACAGAATTTGAGCTTTCACCTTCAGATAATGAACGTCTGGCAAACCTGTGCGGTCCCATGGACGGTCACTTGCGTCAAATTGAACGTAAGCTAGGTGTGGAAATTAACAGCCGGGGAAACCATTTCCGGGTAATTGGGGCACAACAATCTGTAACCCTCGCCAACAAAGCCATTGAAGACCTTTACAAATTCACCTCAACGGAACAGTTATCCAGGGAGAAGATTCATTTATTTCTGCAGGAGGTATATAGCGAAGACGATCTCGATGCAGAAAAAATTAACGAAATTACCGTTAAAACCAAACTTGGAGTTATAAAAGGCAGAAGCATCAACCAGAAAATATACCTATCTAATATTGATACCCATGATATCAGTTTTGGTATCGGTCCAGCCGGAACCGGCAAGACCTTCCTGGCTGTCGCCAGTGCCGTGTCAGCCCTGGAAAGTGAGAAAGTGAGAAGGATAGTACTGGTACGCCCTGCAGTTGAGGCCGGGGAAAAACTGGGTTATTTACCGGGCGATATTGTCCAGAAAGTCGACCCCTACTTGCGACCGCTTTATGATGCCTTGTTTGAAATGCTCGGCTTTGAAAAGGTCAACAAACTCATAGAAAGGAATATCATTGAAGTGGCCCCACTGGCCTTCATGCGCGGCAGAACACTGAATGAATCTTTTGTCATTCTCGATGAAGCACAAAACACCACTGTTGAGCAGATGAAAATGTTTTTAACCCGTATAGGTTTCTCATCCACTGCAGTCATTACAGGAGATATTACCCAGATCGACCTGCCACATGGAAAGGTTTCAGGCTTAAGACATGTAATCGATATACTGAATAAGGAAAAAGGTATTAGTTTTACCTTCTTCAAATCCAGAGATGTGGTTAGACACCCATTGGTTGCAAAAATACTTGATGCCTACGAACGACACGAAAATAACAAGTAACAATAATAATAATAATAATAAACCGTGACGAATAGAATAGAGGTCCAAAATGCAGCGGCCGGAACCAGTATCCCCGATAAAAAAAAGATTATCAGGTGGGCATGCGAAGCATTGCCGGATAATAAAGACAATGCAGAATTTACAATACGAATAGTTGATGATAACGAAATGCAGGAATTAAACAGACAATGGCGGGGAATCGACAAAAGTACAAATGTCCTGTCATTTCCAGCCGGAGAAAATATTATTGCACAGCAATTACTTGGAGATATTGCAATTTGCGCCCCGGTAATTGAAAAAGAAGCGCTTGAGCAGAACAAATCCCTGGACGCTCATTGGGCGCATATGGTCATTCATGGTGTCTTGCATCTACTTGGTTATGATCATATCGAAGATAATGACGCAAAAATTATGGAATCTCATGAAATTAAAATTCTCAACACCTTAAATTTTCCAAACCCATATGAATGATAATACAAATAAACGATCTGGCTGGATGAGTGAAATTGTCCACTTCATACGCAGGGAACCTAAAACTCAGCAGGCAATCATTGAATTACTTAGAAATGCTGAGAAACGTAACCTCCTGGATCCTGATGTCCTGTTAATGATTGAAGGCGCATTGCATGTTGCTCACCTTCAAGTGAGAGACGCCATGATTGCAAAAGCAAACATGGTCACTATTAATGCCAATGACTCTATTGATAATATCCTGAAAATTGCAGTTGAATCTGCACACTCCCGGTTCCCGGTGGCCAACGAAGACACTAATGATGTTATCGGCATTTTACTGGCCAAGGAATTACTGGTGTATCTGGCAAACCAGGAAGAACAGGATTTTGATATTAAAGACATGATGCGTCCTGCAGTTTTTATTCCTGAAAGTAAGCGATTAAATATTTTATTGCGAGAATTCAGAATAAATAGAAACCATATGGCCATTGTCGTGGATGAATATGGCGTGACCGGACTTATCACCATCGAAGATGTAATCGAGGAAATCGTAGGTGAAATTGAAGATGAATATGATATTGATGAAGAAGAATTTATTTTTCACCATGGGAGAGGTAGATATACGGTCAAGGCAGTAACCCCTATAGATGAATTTAATGAGAAATTTCATACCAAACTGAGTGACGAAGAATATGACACCATTGGTGGCCTGGTCATAAATGCCTTTGGTCATCTGCCAAAAAGAGGGGAATCAATGGACTTTTTCGGGTTCAACGTCAAGGTCCTTCGCGCAGATAGCAGACGGATTCATTTATTAAGGTTTGAAAAACTGGCAATGAAGCAAACTACCGAAGTTTGAAACTATCCGGCACCTACCTGTGACTACGGCATTAAACCGTTATCTCCCTGATAATTTAAAAAATCCCATTATTGCCCTCGCCAGTGGGCTGGCGACACCGCTTGGCTTCGCTCCATTTGGCTTTTATCCAGTACCGTTTATTACAATGCTGTTATTGATATTACTGAGTATCAATTCAGATAAAAAAAAGGCCTTTCTATACGGTTACCTATTCGGCCTGGGATATTTTGGCCACGGGGTAAACTGGTTGCATATCAGTATAAATCTGTTTGGTGGAATAAATCTGGCAGGGGCCTGGTTTATTACCTTATTACTTGTATTATATCTCGCTATTTTTCCCGCATTGTTTTCGGTGATGGTATCAATATTCACCCATAAACGAAGATTATCATACCCCCATATACTGGTGATCCCGGCATCATGGAGCTTATTGGAATGGGCCCGAGGCTGGTTACTCACTGGTTTTCCCTGGTTGAACCTCGGCTATAGTCAGACCGACACCATAATTTCCGGGCTGGCCCCGGTAGTGGGGGTATACGGGATTGGTTTCATTATGATAATGATCAATATATTGATTCTGTTCATATACAAGGAAAAGCGTAGTACCCAGATTCTGACCAGTATGCTGATAATTATAGTTGGCTTCCTGACCTGGATGTCGAAAAACTGGGACTGGACTGAAGAAAGAGGCGAGATTTTATCTGTGGCCCTGATTCAGGGCGCTATCCCACAGGAAATAAAATGGTCCCCAGACATGCGCCAGCCGACAAAAGGTCTATACCAGGACTTTACCATACAACATCTGGATGCCGATCTCATTATCTGGCCGGAAGCGGCCATCCCTGCCTATTATCACCAAGAACTCCCATTTCTAGATCAAGTACATCGACTGGTTCGTGAAAATGGTTCGGCCCTGATAACTGGCATACCCGTATATGACAGAAATTCAGATCGTTTTTTCAATAGCGTAGTTTATCTTGACGATACAACGAGTTTTTATTACAAGCAACACCTGGTCCCGTTTGGCGAATATCTCCCTATGAAATTTCTACTTCAACCTGTGGTGGATAAATTTAATATTCCGATCGCTGATTTTTCCAGAGGTGACCAAACTCTACCCATACTTCAGGCGGATAATTATAAAATAGGAATTTCTATCTGTTATGAAGATACGTTTGGAAGTGAAGTCATTCGCGCTTTACCCGGAGCTAATATCCTGGTTAATATAAGTAATGATGCATGGTTCGATGATTCAATCGCTCCTCATCAACATTTGCAGATCGCCCGCATGCGTGCTCAGGAAACGGGCAGATACCTTCTCAGGGCCACCAATACCGGGATAACCGCAATCATTGATGAAAAAGGAAACATTACCTCGCGGGGATCCCAGTTCATCCCTGTTTCTCTTACGGGAGAAGTGAAACTTTTTCAGGGCTTTACCCCTTATTCGCGGACTGGGAACTACCCTGTTATCTCATTCTGCCTTTTTGTAATCGTCTTGATAGGATACTGTTACAAAAAATCCTCTACAGCTCATCCTGCGTCATTAGAATGAAGCCTGTCTGATTCTACCTGCTGTAATCGTTGTTTTAATTGCGGTTCAAATTCAGCTACTGCCAAGACATCTCTACGTGTTAACCTGTAGACAGTTGTTGGTGTGCTGGCCTTTACCGAAGCTGTTCGCACCTGGTCTCCGAGTAACGCCATCTCACCAAAAAATTCTCCATCTTTAAATTCTGCCATTACGCTATCGGGTTGAGCTTCCCTATAGACAATTGCGTGACCACGCCTTATTACATAGAGTGCATCACCATGTTCACCTTCTCCGATAATAATATCATCAGTAAGGAAGGTGACAGGGCGAGCATGTTCAACGAGTCGATTGAGGACGTTCTTGGGCAAACCTGTTAACAAGGGGACATTGCCAATTAACTCTTCAGGTTTCACTCTGGATGTTGGCAAAGATACAGATGACTGCTCTGCAAGGGCAAGTTCAATTACCTGGTTTAATCTAGAAAATACTTTAGTGCCGATTTCACCATGGTGGAGTGCATCCTCTGCCCAGTTCGTCGCAACATTCAATGCCACCCTTGTTAGAAACCCGTTTACTATTCTCGAAAATAATTCAGGGAAGTCTCTTTCAATATCCTCTATCCGTTGTTTTCGGCGTTTTAATCTCTTTTCATAAATTTCGATAACCGTGTTTTTCTGTTCATTATTAACACCGGCTTCATTTTTTATTTTTTCAATAACATTTTCGCAAATCAGATATCCCGCTATATCCCTTTGTAGACTCTGGGAAAAATGGAAGAACTGATATCTGGTTAGCAGGAAAGTTGCCTAATCCAGTTCCCGCAGTTGTTTTAAAAGAGCATTTTTTATTCTTAGAAATATACTATGTTGCGATGGCTGGTTTTGTCCCTCACCATCACTCCTATCTCTCATCTAGTTTTCTCGGTCATGCTGGATACTATTTCTGATATCCATATACGTGTAATAGGGAATCAGGCCAACATCAAAGTATTGCTTAAGAGACTCATTCTCCATCCTTAAGGCAGATATATATAAATGACGAACCCTGTGATCTAGGTCGACTTTCACAGTTCCAGAACTTAATATGTTATTTATATTTCCAGCAATATTGTTCAGGGTCTGACTGGATATGATGGAACTCTTATGAAATCTTGCAAGTATACCCTTGGCCCTTGAACTGGCATTTGTAAGGGATTTTTTTAATTCCAGTCGTTCATCTTTAGTTAGTCGATCAATCCCAAGTACTTTGATCAACGGTCTTATCGTTGATACATTGACAAGCAGCGAAAACATCACTACGCCAAGCGTAAGATCAATAAGAAAGGATTTCCCTGCTAACTCGTCGGGGATAGACATCACAATAGCAATTGCCAGGCTACCTTTCAGTCCACCCCATCACATAACATGACGCTCACCAATACTGACTCGCGGGAGTTTAAAAAGCCTGATGGTAACAGGAACCATACTATAAACTGTCATTGCCCTTGCAATCAGTACAAGGACGATGGCAACCAGAATGACATCAATTCTTCCAAGTAATTGTGGTAGGTCAATGGAAATACCCACCAGTAAAAATAGCAGTGAATTACACACCAGAGCGATCATTTCCCAGGTCTCTTTAACCACATACGTTGCTTCCTGATGAATACGGCTAACCCCAAATACCCCTAAGGTTATTGCGCCAGCGACAACTGAGATGACTCCAGACACATGCAAGCTATGTTCTACAATAGTAAAACTCGCATATGCCAGAACAATTGAAAGTATCAAGTAGGAACTGACACCCAGTTTCAGACGATATAGAAACTCACTAAGAATAATACCTATTAATACACCAAGAATTGCTCCGCCAAGAAATACCTTGAAAAACTCTGCCAAAGCGCCACCAAAATCTGACCAGCCAACAACACCAGTAAGCGTAATTCCGAGTATAATATTGAACACTACAATCGCAGTTGCATCGTTGAGAAGTGATTCTCCTTCAACAAGAATTGACAATCTCTATGGAACTCCCAGTTCCTTAAACAGGGCGATTACAGCCACTGGATCGGTGGCTGAAATCAATGCACCGAAGAGCAATGCCAGGAGAAAGTCCATTTTCAATAATAACCAGAGACCAGTACCCAGTATCATAGTAGAGATCAATAAAGCAGGCACTGCAAGCGTGAGAACCGGTGCAAAGTCTTTTACCAGTTGTCTGGCATCAAGATTAAAAGCAGATTTGAAAATCAGTGCTGGCAAAAAAATAAAAAGTACAATTTCAGGTGTGAGTTGAAATTCCAGTAACATTTCAAACTGGTGTATTTCCCGTGCAAGGCTTCCCAGTATGACGCCAAGCATAACCAGAAAAAATGTATATGGTATGGGAATATTACGGGCAATACCTGCGGCGAGCATAGACAGGGTCATCAGACCCATAATAATCAGAATTAATTCTGATAATGGCATTAACCCTTTTTTCCAGTCTCACAGATCATATTCATTCATGCACGACTTTGATTGCTTTTATTCATCTTCTTAACCACGATATCCATGATAATAATCGTTATAAACCCAGCCAAGATTAATGCCATCGTTAGCATGAAAAATATACCAAATTCATCCGGGATAACAGGTGAAGATGAAATCAATTTGGGTTTATTATCAATCACTACATATTCTCTTGATTGAAAAGGCCAAAGCAGCCATAAGGAAGCAATAAGTATTCCGCTGATTACCAGGGTGGTCTGTCGATAGTAATGGCTTAGAACCCAGGAAAGTACCCGGCTGAATATGACCATTCCAGTCAACATACCAGCTGCAAAAGGAATAATAACCGATAATCTGAAATACCCAATCGCACTGAAGATATAGGAATACTTGTTTAATAGTAAAAGAATAAACGAACCAGAAATACCTGGTAACAACATCGCCGATATGGCAAGACAACCCGATAAATAAATATATATTGTCGTATCAGGTACAGAAATTATCCCGAGGTTGAAAATGACCAGGCTCGGGACTAATCCTGCAATTATGATCGGAAAATCATTAATAACCAGATCCTGGGTATTTCTAAGTAATAACACACATGACCCACCAATCAATCCAAAAAACAGTCCATAAACCTGATCCGGGTACTGATGCAGCAACTCAGGTAACGGCACTACCCGGGTAAAAAATAACAACGCAAAGATTATTCCTGAAAACAATGGGAGTAAAAATTTAAAATGTGGCCTGGCAATAGATTCTTTGAGATTTAATGTCAGTAACGACAAAACCCATTCTCGATCAAACGATTTAATCGCATCAATCAGCTCATGGTAAATTCCCAGTATGAAAGCTATCGTCCCGCCACTGACACCCGGGATTACATCGGCAGTGCCCATGCAGAAGCCTTTAAGCACAAGAACCAATGAAATACTTTTTGCCGAAGGAGTATTTTCTTTATTCATAAAAAATAATAGGACAGGATTAACAAGATTCTACAAGATTGACAGGATAAAAAAATAACAAAATTGCCTAAAGAAAATCTGATAGAAATTTCTAAGTACAATTGACAGGGGGAATTAACTAAAGACCAATGAAAATATTTTCTTTTACCTCCTGTTTATCCTGCAAAAATCCTGCTAATCCTGTCCTGTTTTTTATCAACCAACTAATGATAATCGACACTCAACTCATGCACTGCATCCACCAATGCGGCAACGTTTTCGGGATCAATCTCAGGATGTATGCCATGTCCCAGGTTAAACACATGACCATCACCATGGCCGTAAGCATGCAGGACATTACCCACTTCTTCTCTAATCCTTTCAGGATTGGAATACAAAACTGCGGTATCCAGATTACCTTGCAAGGCCACCCGATCACCTATCTTGCGTCTTGCATAACCAATATTCACACCCCAATCCAATCCAACCGCATCACACCCAACATTGGCGATTTGATCCAACCACATCCCGCCTCCCTTGGTAAACAGGATAACGGGTATATCCTTTGCCTCTGATGATTGTTTAACTTCATTAACAATCTGTTGCATATATTGAAGTGAAAATTCCGGATAACTGGCATCAGACAAGGCCCCGCCCCAGGAATCAAATACCATAACGACATTGACGCCTGCGCTTATCTGCGCCTTGAGGTATTCCGATATAGACCTGGCAAGCAGGTCCAGTAAACCATGCAGGGTCTTTGGATCCTGATAAATCATGCCTTTGGCGTGGCTGAACTCCTTACTTGATGCACCTTCAATCATATAGGTAGCAATGGTCCAGGGACTGCCAGCAAAACCAATTAATGGGACCTTACCATCTAGCTCCTGCTTGATTATCCTGACTGCGTCCATAACATATCCAAGCTCAGCTTCTGGATCGGGCACGCCAAGCTTGTTTAAATCATCTTGAGACCTGATGACTTTTTCAAACCTTGGGCCTTGCTTTTCAACAACGCTTAGTCCCAATCCCATGGCATCGGGGATGGTAAGAATATCAGAAAACAAAATTGCAGCATCCAGGGGAAACCGTCTTAGTGGCTGCAGCGTTACTTCACAGGCCAACTCCGGGGTCTGGCATAATTTCACAAAGCTGCCTGCTTGCTCTCGCGTCTTACGATATTCCGGCAAATAACGACCCGCCTGGCGCATGATCCAGACCGGGGTCATGTCCACAGGCTTGCGTTGCAATGCGCGAATTAGTCGATCGTTTTTTAATTTAGGCATTTATAAAATATTCTTTGAATTTCATAGAAATAATACAGTAAAACAGACCTGACACATAGAGGTGAACAAACTATAACATAGACAGGATTGACAGGATTTATTCAGGATAAAGAATAAAACTTATTTATTTCCACCAGAAAAATCATAACAAACGAATAGTAATGAGGAATTTTTAGGACCAAAATAATTAGACATGATTAATAAGCTTTACGTGATGTTTTCAAGTTTGATTTCCATCTTGTAAATCCTGTCTATTAAATATTATATTTTTTAGAAACTTAGATTTATCGTTCAGAATAAACTCTAAAAATTTATCAGACTCACTTCCATATTTTTAATTATCCTGTTTATCCTGAATAAATCCTGTCAATCCTGTCTATAACAACGTCACGACTACTCCAAGTTACAGCGGGGCAGGTAAGTCTGACTCTCCCATCAGGTATTCATCAATACCACGAGCAGCCGAACGGCCTTCTGCAATGGCCCAGACGATAAGCGACTGTCCGCGCTGCATGTCACCTGCAGTAAAAACTCCATCGACATTGGTCATCCAGTTTTTATCTCTGTCTACATTGCCCCGGTCCGTTAGATTGACACCAAGTTGTTCAATCATTCCGGGTTTCTCAGGACCAACAAAACCCATGGCAAGAAAAACCAAGTCTGCAGAAATTCGAAATTCAGACCCTTCGACCTCTTCAAAACTCATCCTGCCATCAATATTTTTCATTTCAGCCTGGGTAAGTTCGAGTTCCTTTACCTGACCATTTCCATCACCAATAAATTGTTTAGTCGAGACTGAATAGACCCGCTCCACACCTTCTTCATGAGCTGATGCTACCCGATAGATTCTGGGCCATTCCGGCCAGGGATTGTCTTCTGAGCGGCTGGCCGGGGGTTTAGGCATAATTTCCAGTTGATGGACGGATGCGGCACCCTGGCGATTAGCAGTGCCCAGGCAATCAGCACCGGTATCACCACCACCAATAATCACAACGTGTTTATCCTTTGCGTTAATTAGATCCATATCATCTCCCTCACAGCGCTTATTCTGTAAAGTCAGATAATCCATTGCAAAGTGAATACCCTTTAGTTCCCGCCCCGGTGCAGGCAGGTCCCTTGGGGCACAGGCACCGCCTGCAAGTAACATGGCATCGTAGTCCTGTTTGAGCTGGTCCACTGAAACATTATCGCCAACATTAGCATTGGTAATAAACTCCACCCCCTCTTTTTCCATCTGCTCCAAGCGCCTGTCGAGCTGATTTTTTTCCATCTTGAACTCAGGGATACCATATCGCAATAATCCGCCAATACGATCACTGCGCTCGAACACGGTCACACCATGTCCGGCCCGTCTTAGTTGCTGGGCGGCTGCCAGGCCAGCGGGGCCCGATCCAATGATTGCAATTTTCTTGCCCGTTTCTTTCTCCGGGGGCTCCGGCTTGATCCATCCATTTTCCCAGGCCTTGTCAACAATGGAGATTTCCACTGCTTTAATGGTTACCGGGTCATCATTGATACCCAGTACGCAGGAACCTTCACAGGGAGCCGGGCACAGGGTACCGGTAAACTCAGGGAAATTATTGGTAGCGTGAAGCCGTTCGATAGCTTCCAGCCATTGGTCACGATAGACCAGATCGTTCCAGTCGGGGATCAGGTTCCCCAGTGGACAACCTTCGTGACAAAAAGGGATGCCACAATCCATACAACGTGATGCCTGGGTCTTGAGCGGGCCGACAGGCCATGGCGCCATCACCTGTTTCCAATCCTTAACCCTCTCTTCTGCAGGGCGATATGGTTGTTTCTCCCGCTGATGTTCCATAAAACCGGTGATTTTACCCATGGGCGGCCTCCATCACTGCTTCATCTTCAGACATACCGGTCTCCCTTGCCTTCTTTATTGCCTCCAGAACACGCTTATAATCTATTGGCATAACCTTAACGAATTTTTGCTGATAGTCATTCCAGTTCTCCAGAATCCGTTGCGCAACAGTACTCTGGGTATATTGTTGATGTTTGGTAAGCAGATCTTTCACAGTTTCAATATCTTCTTGCTCCAGGGACTCCAGATCCACCATCCCCATGTTACAACGGATTTTGAAATCACTTTCTTCATCCAGAACGTAGGCGATACCGCCCGACATCCCGGCTGCGAAATTACGCCCGGTTTTTCCAATCACAACAACCTTACCACCCGTCATGTATTCACAACCATGATCACCTATACCCTCAACTACTGTACTGACACCACTATTTCGTACCGCAAAACGCTCACCGGCTATGCCGCGGATAAACGCCTCACCACTGGTGGCGCCATAGAGCAGGACATTTCCGACAATAATGTTTTCTTCAGGGACAAAGGTTGAATGGCGCGGTGGATAAACAACAATTTTACCACCCGACAGTCCTTTCCCAAGATAGTCATTCGCATCACCTTCCAGGGTGAAAGTCACACCTCGAGGCAGAAATGCACCAAAACTCATACCTGATGAGCCATTAAAATGAACGTTGATTGTGTCGTTCGTCAATCCTTCACCACCATAACGCCTGGTGATTTCATAACCTAAAATAGTACCAACTGTACGATTGGTATTATGGATAGGAAGGATAATATCCACCGGTTTCTTTTCATCCAGTGCTGGTTTACACAGCGGGACCAGAGTGGTCACATCCAGTGAATTTTCCAGCCCGTGGTCCTGGGTAGTACTGCAATAAATTCCAACCCCGGGTTCGGCATGGGGTTTTTTCAATAACTTTGAGAAATCCAGTCCCTGCGCCTTCCAATGGTCAATGGCATTTTTCACATCCAGTTTTTCAACATGCCCAATCATTTCGTCCATGGTACGAAAACCCAGCTTTGACATGTATTCACGAATTTCTTCAGCAACAAATTTAAAATAATTTTCAACAAACTCAGGTTGTCCACCGAATTTTTTCCGTAGTTCAGGATTTTGCGTAGCAACCCCGACCGGACAGGTATTCAAATGACAAACCCGCATCATGATACATCCCATAACAACAAGCGGTGCCGTGGAAAACCCGAATTCTTCGGCGCCTAATAGCGCCGCTACGATAACATCACGACCAGTCTTTAACTGGCCATCGGTTTGCACAACAATGCGATCACGCAGTTTATTCTGTACCAGCACCTGCTGGGTCTCGGCCACTCCCAGTTCCCACGGCAGACCTGCATGCTTTAACGAACTAATTGGTGAAGCACCTGTGCCGCCGTCATAGCCTGAAATCAATACCACATCAGAATGGGCCTTTGCTACCCCGGCAGCCACTGTCCCCACGCCCACTTCTGCCACCAGTTTTACATGAACCCTGGCATTAGGATTGGCATTCTTCAGATCATGAATCAGTTGAGCCAAATCTTCAATGGAATAAATATCATGGTGCGGTGGAGGCGAAATCAGTCCTACTCCTGCCGTGGAATGTCTTACCTTGGCAATCCAGGGATAGACCTTGGAACCGGGCAACTGACCACCCTCACCGGGCTTGGCGCCCTGTGCCATTTTTATCTGAATATCATCGGCATTGGCCAGATATTCACTGGTAACACCAAACCGACCTGATGCCACCTGCTTGATTGCACTACGACGCAAATCACCATTTTCATCCGGGGTAAATCTGGCCGGGTCTTCACCACCTTCGCCGGTATTGGATTTACCACCAATCCGGTTCATAGCAATAGCCAAAGTCTCATGTGCTTCCTGACTAATAGAACCATACGACATCGCCCCGGTTGAAAACCGTTTCATGATATTTTCTATGGGTTCAACTTCCTCAATAGGAATGGGCTTACTGGCAAACTTAAAATCAAATAAGCCACGCAAGGTTGCAAGGTTTTCGTTTTGATTGTCTACCAGTTCGGTATATTCCTTGAATATTTTGTACTGGCCTGAACTGGTTGCGTGCTGAAGCTTGAATACAGTACGGGGATTAAACAGGTGAAACTCACCATCACGACGCCATTGATATTCTCCACCCCACTCCAGATCCGGGTGTTTTACTTTTCTATCAGGATAGGCATTGTGATGCCTGAGGCCGGCTTCCCTGGCAATTACATCCAGACCAATACCGCCTATTCTTGATGCTGTCCAGGTAAAGTAATTATCTATTATGTCCTGATTGAGTCCTATGGCCTCGAATATCTGCGCACCGCGATATGATTGAACAGTGGAGATGCCCATTTTAGACATGGTCTTGTTCAAGCCCTTATCCACAGCCTTGATAAAATTCTTTACAGCGGTGTTATAGTCCATTTCTTTTACATAACCATCACCAATCATGTCACCAATGGATTCGAAGGCCAGGTATGGATTAATGGCGCCTGCCCCGTAGCCAACCAACATCGCAAAATGATGTACTTCCCTTGGTTCTCCAGACTCCAGCACCAAACCAACCTTGGTACGGCAGCCCTTCTTAATCAGGTGATGATGCACGGCAGACGTGGCCAATAATGCCGGAATGGGTGCCAATTCACTGGTAATGCCCCTGTCGGTGAGGATGATAAATGAATTACCATCACGGGCAGCTGCCTCAGCTTGTTCACATATATCGATGATCGCCTTACACAGGCCCTCACCACCTTCCTTAACCGGGAATACAATTGACACCTCACCACTACGGTGGCCGGATACATTAATATCTCGGAGTTTGGCCAATTCTTCATTGGTCAAAACCGGTGAAGGTATCCTTACCTGTCTGCAACTTTGTGGTGTCGGTTCCAGCAAATTACTTTCCGGTCCAATCGTCGTGGCAATCTGGGTAACCAGTTCTTCACGTATTCCATCTAATGGCGGATTGGTTACCTGGGCAAACAATTGTTTGAAATAATCATATAAAAGCCTGGGGCGATTGGACAGAACTGCCAATGCAGTATCAGTCCCCATAGAACCGATAGGCTCCATGCCCTTATTAGCCATCGGTGCCAGGATGATTTTTAATTCCTCATGGGTATAACCAAATGCCTGTTGACGCTGTAGCAGTGTTTCCGGATCTGCCCCATGAATTTGCTTTGGCAGTGGCAGTTTTTCGATAGGTATCAGGTTCTCTTTTAACCACTCTCCATATGGATGATCAGCGACATATCTGCCTTTTAATTCTGCATCATCTACTATTCGCCCGGCCTTGGTATCCACCAGGAATATCCTGCCAGGATGCAGTCTTTCCTTTACCTCAACATTTTCAGGCGGGACTTCAAGCACACCGACTTCAGATGCCATAATGACCATGTCATCCTTGGTCACATAGTATCGCGATGGTCTCAGGCCATTCCTGTCCAGAACAGCACCAATGACATCGCCATCTGTAAAGGCAATGGATGCTGGCCCATCCCACGGCTCCATCAGGCAGGCATGATATTCATAAAAGGCCTTCCTTTCATCATCCATGGTCTCATGACCACTCCAGGCCTCGGGTATCATCATCAATATGGCATGTGACAATGGTCTACCGGTCATGTAAAGAAACTCCATGACATTATCAAACGTCGCCGAATCACTGGCACCTTCAAATACGATGGGGAATATCTTCTGTAGGTCTTCACCAAATAATGGTGATTCACAGAGTGTCTCCCTGGCGCGCATCCAGTTGATGTTTCCCCTTAAAGTATTGATCTCACCGTTATGAGCGATATACCTAAATGGCTGGGCAAGCTGCCATGATGGGAAGGTATTAGTCGAAAACCTCTGGTGAACCAGGGCAAGCGCGGATTCCACATCCTCTTCGGAGAGATCAGGATACATGGGTTCCAGCTGACTCCCTGTGAGCATGCCTTTATAAATAATCGTCTTGTTCGAAAGACTGGGAAAATAAAAATGTTCTTTTTCGTTGATTTGGCTTTGGGCAACGGCATGCTCGGTAAGCTTGCGGATGACATATAACTTACGTTCGAATACATCAGGATCAGTGACTGATTCTCCGCGTCCTATGAACACCTGTCTGAAAGCAGGTTCACCGGACTTTGCGGTTTCACCAATCAGGGAATCATCAGTAGGAATATCCCGCCAGCCCAATAATATCTGGCCTTCATCAGCAATGACCTTTTCCAGCGTCTGTTGACAGAATTTAGACTCTTTTGGGTCTCTGGGGAGAAATACCAGACCAACGCCATATTCTCCCGCCTCAGGGAGGTTGATGTTCAGTTCAGCACAAGCACGTTGGTAAAATCGATGGGGTATTTGAATCAGGATCCCAACACCATCGCCGGTATTTTCTTCGCAACCACATGCACCCCTGTGAAGCAGATTTTGAAGAATGGTCAGGGCATTTTCAACAATCTTCCTGGACTTTCTACCTTTCATATCCACCACAAAACCGACACCACAGGCATCGTGTTCCTGTGAAGGCTCATATAATCCCTGGGCAATAGGAGGTCCTACGAATTTCTTCATTTAGCTTTTCACCGTTTGACTGTGGGTCCCTAGCGTTCTTCCTGTGAACCTGAAACCGCCATGTCCATTATTATTAGTTATTGATACTCAACATACACCGCTCCTCCAGCGGTTTACGTATCATTATCTTATGCAAAAAAGGATGGAGATTATATTAGACAGCTACATTTAAGTCACTAATTACATGGAAAATATAATTGAATTTATACGAATTATAGTAGCAGTTCGACGATTTTCGATTTAGTTTGCGTGTTTTAGGAGATGTTTAACGAGAAGAAAAAGTAATTTTCAAGTCAAATCCCAGGGTAAGACTGATTTTTTAAAGAAAACAGTATGTTGATGAGAATTAGGTAATTCTTTCGGACTCTGCGATGGCAAACCGATCGGTCATACCAGCAATATAATCCGCAATTATCCGTGCCCGGTGGGTCTCTACCGATACCGTGGTCAACCGTTGCCTTAAATCATCATTGTACAAACTATCATCATTCATATAGCTGACAAATAATAGATTGACGATATCCCGCGCTTGGTTTGACATTTTTAATACTTTCTCATGACGGTAAAGGTTTTTTGACAGAAATCGCTTTAATTCCAGATGCAGTTCCCTGGTGGTGTCACTGAAACTGATTAGTGGCCGGTCAAGGTTTCTTACCTCTTCAAGATGTTGAATACTGTGTTTGTTAATATTATTTTCTGTTGTGGTGATGAGATCTACAACAAGCTTGTTTATCATTCTACGTATCAATTCATGCTTGGTGCGTTTTGAATCAAGTCCTTTCCAGGCTTTAATTACGTATTCATATTGTTCTCTAAACAGATCACATTCCGCCAATTGTTCAAAATTTAACAGGCCTGCACGGATTCCGTCATCAACATCATGGTTGTTATAGGCAATCTCATCTGCAAGATTTGCAATCTGTGCCTCAAGGCATGGCATTTTATTTTCCAGAAATCGCTTACCTATATCACCAAGTGTCCTGGCATTTTTCCTTGAACAGTGTTTAAGAATGCCCTCTCTGGTTTCATAGGTCAGGTTCAATCCTGGAAATTCGGCATATTTTTCCTCAAGCTCGTCAACTACGCGCAACGATTGCAGATTATGCTCAAAGCCACCATAGGCCTTCATGCATTCATTTAATGCATCCTGCCCTGCATGTCCAAAAGGTGTATGACCAAGATCATGGGCAAGGCAAATTGCCTCAGTGAGATCTTCATTTAATCGAAGACGGCGCGCTACTGTCCTGCCTATCTGGGAAACCTCTAGAGAGTGAGTAAGACGTGTTCGAAACATATCGCCTTCATGATTGACGAACACCTGGGTTTTATATTCAAGTCTTCGAAATGCGGAACTGTGAATAATTCTATCCCTGTCACGCTGATATTCACTC
>JAURPG010000105.1 GCA_030835405.1 Gammaproteobacteria bacterium
AATGCCACGAATTTCAAGAAAAAATATTTTAAATCAATAACATAGGGGGCAATAAATGTCACTAAACTCTAAATCTATTAAATACCTCATCTGGGGAACACTCTCCGCTGTGATGAGTCTGGGACCGGTCCTGGTGGCCCAGGCACAGCAACTGGAAGAGATAGTGGTCACGGCCCAGCGCCGTGAGCAGAGTCTCCAGGACGTACCCGTATCACTGCAGACCTTTACCGGTGATACCATGGCAGACAAGGGTTTCGATACCCTCAATGAATTAACCTACTATGCCCCAGGTCTGGTGGTCAAAAGTACCTCAGAAGAGCAGGGTTTGATCTTGCGCGGTGCTGGTACCCAGAGTAAGAACCTCGGTATTGAACAGGGTGTGCCCACCTTTATCGATGGCATCCATATGGGACGTGGTTCCCAGGTGCTGAATTCCTATATGGATATTGAACGCCTTGAGGTCCTGAAAGGGCCCCAACCGGTGTTCTTTGGACAGAATGCCGCAGCAGGTGCATTGAACGTCACTACCCGTAAACCAGGTGAGGAATGGGAAGGTTACCTCAGTGGTGAGTACGGCCGATTCGGTAAGCTCATCGTAGAGGGTGCCGCCGGCGGCCCCATTACCGACACCTTTGGTGTCCGTGTCGCAGCAAAATACTATCGCCTTGAGGGCTGGATGCGCGACTGGTGGACCGGTGACAAATTCCCCCAGCGTGAATATCTCACTGGCCGAATCACCTCCGTATGGCGTCCAACGGAAAATTTTGAGGCCTCCTGGAAAGTGGAAGTTTCCCATAATGATTTGGGTCCGAGAGTGGAGCCGGTAGTTTTTGATAGGTTTGTTAATGATCCAGCTGTACGAGAAGAGGGAGATGGTCTGAGCTCCGCCTATTTCGGACTGTTATCAGCAAATATCGGACCAGTTGATCAAGAAATCGGTGAATTTACCAGACTAGGTCGACGTTATGGGCCGACATTTTTAAGCCCTGCAGTTGAAAGTCAGGCAAGAATCGCAGCTGGTTTACCTCCATTAACAGAGGCTTCAAGTAGTCGATCTGGTGTAGTATTGGACTTTACCCAGTGTCAAAAAGACGGTGGTCTGCAGGTATTTGGTAGAGGTGGTATTCCACCGGTCAGACCCGATGGATTTGAGAGCTGTAACTTTGAAGACACTTCAGGTTCCCGACCTTGGCATGCCATTATGGACCTGACTTATACCCTGGACAACGGGATTGAAGTCACTTCCAAGACCGGTTACAGCTACCAGAAATTCTGGAATTCCCCGTATAACTCAGGTGGTGGTGCATTCCCCACCAACAACCGTATGCGCGGTGAATACTTTAGCCAGTGGAGTGAGGAATTACGTGTTACTTCACCAACCGGTGGTCAGATCGAATGGATGGCCGGTGTCTACTGGCAGGACAATGAGCTGGCTGCCTGGTCCGATGCCTATCGCGCCAACTGGCGTAACCAGCTACGGTTCACCCGTACCGAGGACGACTCCCGCTGGCTCAGTGGTTTTGTGACCCTGACCTTTAACTTCATGGAGCAGTTTTCTCTGGACGTGGGTGCCCGTTATACCGATATCAAGAAGAACGGTATTGGTGTGAATCGTATCGGTGAATGGTATGTGTGGGACCCGGTTAATGAAGAGCCTTTCCGCCTGTCCTATGGTACTGACATCACCCAGAGTAATGCCGGCCGCCGTGGTGCCGCAGAGGCCCTGTTGGCCGCCAATCCCTGGTTGCTCAATGCCTCTGTGATCGGCCGTTCACCTGTTACTGGTAACAGGGCAGTTTTGCAGGGCGATACCGCACCAGAAGGCAGGATTACTGCTACTAATACTGCAAATATCGCTGCCAGTATTAATGATGATTCCTTCGATCCGCAGATAGTCTTGCGCTACCGGCCCAATGACGATGTCTCTCTGTATGCCAAGTACGCCACCTCCTTCAAGTCAGGGGCCTTTGACATGGGTGTTTCTAATGTTCCCGCATTGGCTGATGACTTCGCATTCGGTCCTGAGAATTATGAGACCTGGGAGCTTGGTGGTCGTGGTACTCTGATGGATGGACGTCTGGCGCTTGAAGCTACGGGCTTCATGACCGACATTACCGGTGTTCAGGTATCTTTCGTCAGCCGTATCCTCGACAGGAACATCACCAGTAACATCGCCAAGGTGGACTCCAAGGGTATCGAGCTCAGTGCCCAGTTCGCTGCCACTGACCGTTTGACCCTCAGCAGTTATGTATCCATCCTGGATGCGCAGGTGGTGGAATTCAACGATGCCATCTGTACCGAGGACGAGGAGATCACCGGGCAGTGCCGTACCGAGGCTGATTCCATCGCCGAGGTGGGTGACGACAGCCTTGAAGGCACCATCAACCGTGACGCCTCACCGGCACGTAATGCGCCGGACTGGCAGGTAACCTTTAATAGTCGTTATGAATTACCTACCATCTTCGAGGGTTATGTATCAACATTAGATACCACAGTGACCGGTACCGATAACTACACCACTGACCGTTCATTCTCTGATGTGGTGGATTTTCCTTCAGCCTGGGATGTTAACCTTAGCTACACCTTTGGTGATGTAGAGGGCCGTTGGAGTATTCTGTTCTTTGGACGTAACCTGATCGGTAATACCCAGCGTTATAACCCAGAGCTGGATCTAAGAGGTGATGGCTTGCTGGAATCCAGCGCCCAGACCTCACTGTCTAACTTTGCATCCTACGGCGCGAGGATCAAGTTTAACTTCTTCTAAAAACGGGAAGTTATTTTTGCAGTCCCGAAAGGGCGTGAGCTGACAGCTCACGCCCTTTTTCTGTTTATTACTACTTAGATAACAAAAATAATATATAAAGTTAATTGCTAACACTTATATATTTTATTATGTTTAAGTGTGATTTGTATCCATGAGAATTACGTATAATATGAATATTACGGGAAAATAATATAGTTACAGATATGTAGAATATATGTTATATTTCTGACGTTATATATTGATAACTCTATGTATTCAATGTAATTATTGATTAATATTCCAAAATTTACAGTCAGGGGAAATCGCGTGAAAAACAAAATCTCAATTCTTTCGGGTGTTATTGCATCCATTATCTTTGGGTCCATGCCAAACTTGCAGGCCCAGCAACTGGAAGAGATCGTGGTCACGGCCCAGCGCCGTGAGCAGAATCTGCAGGATGTTCCGGTCTCATTACAGACCTTTTCCGGCGATGCGATGTCCAATAAGGGCTTTGATACCCTTAACGAGTTGACCATGTATGCCCCTGGTCTGGTGGTCAAGAGTACCTCCGAGGAACAGGGTCTGGTCCTCAGGGGCTCTGGTACCCAGAGTAAAAATCTTGGGATAGAACAGGGTGTACCGACATTTATAGACGGCATCCACTTTGGGCGTGGTTCCCAGGTCCTGAATTCCTACATGGACATCGAACGTCTTGAGGTCCTCAAAGGTCCCCAACCGGTCTTCTTTGGACAGAACGCCGCCGCGGGCGCCCTGAACATCACCACGCGCAAACCGGGTGATGAATGGAGTGGTTATCTCAGTGGCGATTATGGCCGCTTTGGCAAGGCCATTGTCGAGGGTGCCGTAGGTGGTCCCATCACCGACACCTTTGGTGTCCGGGTAGCGGCCAAGTACTACCGCCTGGAAGGTTTCATGCGTGATTACTGGACTGGTGAAAAATTTCCTCAGCGTGAATACATGACCGGTCGTATAACCACCGAGTGGAAACCCACAGAGAATTTCACCGCCTCCTGGAAGGTAGAGGTGGCCAAGAATGACCTCGGTCCCCGGGTACAGCCTGTGGTGTTTGATAAATTTGCTTTCGATCCGGATGCAAGAAAAGATTATCACGGTCACAGTGCCCCGATACTGGGAATCTTTTCTACCAATACACCGCCGGTGGATCAGAAGATTGGCGAAGTAACCCGTACGGGGTTTAAATATGGACCCACCTTCATCAATCCCCGCGTTGAAAACGAGGCGCGGCTCGCAGCCGGTGTACCTGTGTTGACCGAGGCCTCCAGCAGTAATGCCGGTATGCTCCTCAGCTTTGCTGATTGTCAAAAGGCTGGTGGCCTGATCCAGTATGATGCCGGTGGTATTCAGCCAGTACGGTCTGACCACTTTGAGGCCTGTAATCGTACCGATGAATCCAGCTCCAGTCCCTGGCATGCCAACATGGACCTGAACTATATGCTGGATAACGGTATTGAGATCAATGCCAAGACTGGCTACAGCTATACCCGGTTTAACAATACCCCCTATAACTCCGGCGGCGGTGCCTTTGCCGGCAACGCGCGTTCCCGCGGTGAGTATTTCAGCCAGTGGAGCCAGGAACTCCGGGTGACCTCACCCGTGGGTGGCCAGATCGAATGGATGGGCGGTCTGTACTGGCAGTCATATGACCTTGAAGCCTGGTCGGATGCCTATGTGGCCAGCTGGCGATTGCCGATCCGCTCCACACGCACCGAGGAAGACTCACGCTGGCTCAGTGGTTTTGCCACAGTCACCTTTAACTTCATGGAACAGTTCTCCCTGGATGTTGGTGCGCGTTATACTGATATCCAGAAGGACGCCACCGGTAAAAACCGTATCGGTGAATGGTATGTCTGGGACCCGGTAAATGAAGTGCCGTTTCGCCTGCCCTTTGGTATGGATCTGACCCAGGGTGGTGCTGCTGGTGCAGCAAGGGCCGCGGCGGGACAGGCATTGGTTGATGCCAACCCCTGGCTGCCCACTGCCGAGGTCATTGGCCGTTCACAGATTACCCTGAACTGTGATGCATTGCTTGGGGCAACCCATCCTGCAGGCAGGATAACATCAAGCCGCTGTGTGGATATTGCCAGCAGCATCGATGATAGTTCCTTCGACCCGCAGGTGGTATTGCGTTACCGTCCTACAGATGATGTTTCGTTATATGCCAAGTATGCAACGTCCTTCAAATCCGGTGCCTTTGATATGGGTGTCTCTACCGTGACGCAGTTTGCAGAGGACTTTGCCTTCGGTCCTGAAGAGTATGAGACCTATGAACTGGGTGCCAGGGGCTCCTATTTCGATGGTCGTCTTGCCGCCGAGATCACCGGTTTTTACACGGATATTAAAGGCGTACAGGTGTCTTATATCGATCCTATTCTGGAACGTAACATCACCCGCAATATCGCCAAACAGGAATCCAAGGGCATAGAGCTGAGTGCGCAGTTTGCCGCCACGGACCGTCTGACCCTGAGTGGTTACCTCTCCCTGCTAGATGCCGAGGTGGTGGAATACACTAATGCCTCCTGTATCGAAGACGAACTGCTGTCAGGGTTGTGTGTTGATGGTGTGGCGGATCGCTCCGGATCAGATGCAAGGAACTCACCGGACTGGCAGATGACCTTTAACACTAACTATGAGTTACCGACGATATTTGATGAATACACATCGACGTTTGATGCGACAGTGACAGGTACAGCTGAATATAAAACTGACCGTTCATTTACAAATGTTGTTACCTACCCCAGCTCCTGGGACGTGAGCATGTCCTATGAGGTGGGGGTTATGGATGGTAGCTGGAGCATCCTGTTCTATGGACGCAACCTGATTGGTAACACTCAGCAGTACAATCCGGAATTTGACCTTAGGGGTGAAGGTATACTGGACTCTGAAGTCCAGACCACCCTCTCCAACTTTGCTTCCTATGGGGCCAGGGTCAAGTTTAACTTCTTCTAAACGAAATTAGTTAGATGTTCAATAAAGGGCATGACCTGATGGTCATGCCCTTTTTTTTATGTTTTCAATACCAACATTTTAGGATTGGACATTGTTTCAGTTTGATTCTGGTCAGTATCCGTAAAATTCGCCGTTACTGTTATCACAGGCGTTATGTAATAGATTACTCAATATATTTGACGCAGGATACCAATGATTAATATTACAATAGTTAAAAAAACTATATAAAACAGATGATTAAAGATATTTGTCTTTAGGTTTTCGGTCAATTTTTAAACACATTATGGACTTAATTGATGCTACAATTTGATTTATAATGAATCTCATACATTAAATACTAAATTCGAACAGATATAGTCATTCATGCAGTGTATCTGATCGATCAGGAGAGCGGGGAAGTGTTGTCTAGTATAAATTTTAAAATGCACAAGCATCTTGTCGGTTTAATTATCTTTTTATGCGGCCTCATGAGCACGATAGTGAATGCCCAACAAGCTTCGGATAAATATCGTGACCTGTTAAATCAAAATTGTGTTTCCTGCCATAATCAAGCCTTGAAAACGGCCGGTCTCATGTTGGATTCAGCCAATATTCATGACGTCAGTGAAGACCCGGCATTATGGGAAAAGGTCATTACCAAACTTTCATTACGTGCCATGCCGCCGGTAGGGATACCGGTCAGGCCCACTGAAGATGAATACCAGGACATTTTGGCTTATCTGTACACTGAATTGGATGAAGCATCAAAGGCCGACCTGAATCCTGGCAGACCCACTGTCCATAGATTGAATCGTACTGAATATGCTAATGCCATCCGTGATCTGTTGGCCCTGGAGATCGATGGCCAGGCATTGTTACCGGCGGATAATTTGGGAGACGGATTTGATAATATTGCTGAAATATTATCAGTTTCGCCGTTACTTATGGAGCGTTATATGTTTGCTGCCGGGCGGGTTGCACGTATGGCCATTGGACCAAAATCCATGCAGCCAGTCAGTGAACAATATACAGTCCCCAGTGAATATCGTCAGAATTACCAGATGAGTGAAGACCTGCCGTTTGGCTCCAGGGGTGGGACTGCAATTAAACATTTTTTTCCACAGGACGGTGAATATACCATCAAGGTGGAGCTGGAGCGGAATATTGAGGGTTACATCCGGGGTCTGAAAAACAAACATACTATCGATGTCAGGCTGAATCATGATCAGATCGGAACGGCAGATATAGGTGGTGTGTTTTTTGGCCGACCGGGTCCAATCTTTACTGAAAACCAGGTGGTACATTATTCGGGTGATCCCGATCAGGTGGGTTATGAATTTAATGCCGATGAGGACCTGGTCTATCGGTTCCCGGCAACTGCGGGGACACACCTGTTAGGTGTAACCTTTGTCAACAATAGCACCAAACCCACTGGGATATATGAACCTGAGCTAGCATTGGCAGATATCGCCTCCTATAAGGGCGGTGACCCCGAAGTTGCCAGTATTACCATCACTGGGCCATTTGAGGCCAGGGGACCAGGGAATACCCCAAGCCGGGAGAAGATATTTGTCTGTGAACCTTCTTCCATGCGGGACGAGGCCTGTGCACGTAACATTCTGGGACGTATCTCAAGACTGGCCTATCGCCGCCCGCTGGAACAGCATGAAATGGATGAGCTCATGGGGCTTTTCAGAAATGGTATAGAGGACGGTGGCTTTGATGGCGGGATTGAGCTGGCCTTGCAGAGTATTCTCGCCGGGCCTGAATTTCTGTTCAGGATTGAACAGGAACCGGATGGCCTGGCACCGGGTGAGGTCTATCCAATCAGTGATCTCGACCTGGCATCGCGGTTGTCCTTCTTCCTCTGGAGCACCATACCCGATGATGAATTGTTGCAGGTTGCTGAAAAGGGCAAACTGAGAAATGAACGTGAGCTGAAAAAACAGGTGCAACGTATGTTGCAGGACCCCCGGTCAACTGCCTTTTTAAACAATTTCGGCAGACAATGGTTGGCAGTGCGAAATATTGATGCGTCTGCACCAAACCAGGAAATTTTCCCGGAATTTGATGAAGAATTGCGGCAGGCGTTCAAACAGGAATTACAGCTGTGGTTTACCAGCATGGTGCGAAACGATGAGAGCATCCTGCAAGTATTAACCTCTGACTATACCTTTGTTAATGAGAGGCTGGCAAAACACTATGGTATACCAGACATATATGGCAGCCGGTTTAGAAAGATAAATCTCGACTCATTTGATCAGAGAAAAGGCTTGCTGGGCAAAGGTGGCATCCTGGCCGGTACGGCATTTAATAACCGGACCTCGCCCGTGGTAAGAGGTAAATGGGTGCTGGAAACCCTGCTGAGTATGCCTCCCCCGCCACCCCCGGATAGTGTGGTTGCTCAGCTTATCCTGGAAGATGATTCAGGCAAAGTGCTGACACTAAAAGAGGCGATGGAAGCCCATCGCGCTAATCCAGTATGCGCTTCCTGTCACAAGCTCATGGATCCCATTGGCTTTGCGCTGGAGAATTTTGATGCAGTTGGGTCATACCGGGCCCGCTATGAAGAAGCAGACGCCGATGTTGATTCTTCAGGTATCTTATTTGATGGCACTGCCTTTGATGATACAGCAGGATTTAAAAAGAATTTTCTGAAGCACACAGACAGGTTTGCCAACACAGTGACACAAAAGGTCATGACCTATGCACTGGGCAGGAGTGTTGAGTATTATGATATGCCTGCTGTTCGCGACATTGCTGAAAATATAAAAAATGATAATTACAAATGGTCTTCACTAATCTTAGGTATAATTGAAAGCACACCATTCCAATACAGGAGGGTAAGAAAATGATGATATTCAAACGGGCGATTCCTAGACGGACATTTATAAAAGGTGCAGGTGCAACCATTGCCTTGCCATTTCTGGATGCCATGGTGCCAGCACTGGCGGCATCAGACGTTAAACCATCTCTTAAGGTAGGTAATGTCTATCTAACTACCGGCAGGGTGATGGACTCCTGGACGCCAAAAACAGTAGGGGAAAATTTTGAATTAACCCCGACTCTGGAACCCTTTGCCCCTTATAAAGATCAGATGCTGGTTGTCAGTGGTATGGACATTAAGTGTTCAGACCTGCTGCCCGGTGAAAGAGGTGGGCCTCATGCCAGACCATGCGCCGCCTATTTAACCGGTGTGCATCCGTTTGGTGATCGGGTGGGTATATCCATGGACCAGATCATTGCCAAACATATCGGGCAGGACAGTCCCTTGTTATCTCTGGAGTTAAGTCTGGATACCCCGGAATGGGTGGGCCAGGGTGGTGGGGATTACCAGCCTTTCTACACCTCTACTATCAGCTGGCGGACACCTACCACGCCGTTGCCTGTTGAAAACAACCCCAGAAAAGTTTTTGAAAGATTGTTTGGTGATACTGACAATATGAACCAGGAGGCCATGAAGCGCCGAATCAGCAGGCAGAGTAGTGTACTGGATTCAGTCAGTGGTCGGGTGCAGCGACTCATGAAGGACATTGGTGCCGGTGACCGTTATAAGCTTGATGAATACCTGAGTGCTGTTCGGGAAGTAGAACGCGGTATTCAGGCAGTGGAATCAAGAACGGCATCTGGCGATAGCATGGCCGAGGTGGACATCAGTCGGCCAAGTGGCATACCGACTAATGTGATGGAACACAGTAAGTTGATCTTTGACCTGATGTTCCTGGCCTACCGTTCAGATATGACCCGGGTAATCTCGTTTATGTTCGGTCATGAGGGTACTAACCGTAACTACACTGAACTGGGGGCACGGGATGGACACCATTCACTGTCACACCATAAGGGTGACCCCACCGCAATAAGCCTGTTGAAGAAGGTGGATCTCTACCAGAGTAATATGCTGGCTTACTTCCTGGAGAAGATGAAGGATGCCAAGGAAGCGGATGGTTCAACCATGCTGGACAACTCTGTGATTGTCGCCGGTGGTGGGTTGAGTGATGCCAATAACCATGTACATAATAAGGTGCCGGCCGCTATCTTTGGTGGGGCCCAGGGCAAGGTCAGGGGTAACCGGCATATTGTCCATAAGGATGAGCCATTATCAAATCTGCACCTGTCGGTACTGGAAATGACTGGTGCTCCTACTGAGGAATATTTCTCAAATGAAACTGCTGACGCAACCGGCACATTGAAAGACCTTGTCTAGAACAAGGTCTTTCGAATAATCAGTATTCTGGGAGGAAGCATTGAATGAAGTTGTTGTGTAAGGTAAGTGCAATCATTTCGCTTGGGATTTGTCTTTCAGCGGGAAGTATTTCTGCAGAGGAATTGCCTTTAATGGCGGCCGTTCAGCAAGGCGATATTGATTCTATCCGGTCTTTATTAAGAACTAAGGCCGATGTGAATTCAGCCCGGGCCGATGGCACCTCTGCGCTGGCATGGGCAGCCTATAAAAGTGATGAGCGTGCGGTTGATTTGCTGCTAAGGTCAGGTGCTGATCCCGATGCTGCCAATGATTACGGTGTTACCCCTTTGTATCTGGCATGTCGAAACGGAGATACCGAAATTGTACGTCTGCTTGTTGATGCCGGTGCTGATCCCAACCTGGCCAAACAGACTGGCGAGACACCCTTGATGACCTGTACCAACACGGGTGATGCCGAGAGTGTTAAATTGCTCATCGACAAGGGCGCCAATATCAATGCCACTGAAAACCACCAGGAGCAAACTGCGCTGATGTGGGCCGCCGCTGAAAAACATCCCTCTGTCACCAAAGTCCTGGTAGAGAATGGGGCGAACGTCCATCTAAAATCTAAAATTATTCCCGAGCCTGAACCATATATTATTGAGATTGAGCCTGGTACCAGTATCTGGGGTTCGAACTATCCGCCGACCATACGATTTAAAGAGGTCTCGGGTGGTTTTACTGCGCTGTATTTTGCTGCCCAACAGGGCGACGTGGAATCAGCAAGGATTTTAATCGATGCAGGTGCCTACGTGAATGAGGCCCACCCGGAGCATGGCAGTCCGCTGGTGGTTGCCATGGCCAGCGGCAGGGAAGCCATGGCAAGGTTTCTTCTCGAGGCTGGTGCCGATCCGAATATCAAGGACGCCTGGGGATTATCTCCCTTGCATTATGCCTTACACGAGGGTTTTCTGAAGCTGCAGGGCGCCAGTGAAAAACCTACTGATAAGGTGGGTTGGGAGCGACCAAATATGACGGGAATGATCAATGTGCTACTGGATTACGGTGCTGATCCCAATGCCCGTGTCGAGCATGCCTTTCCATTTCAGGATTACCATTTGGTGGCAAGGCATACACAGAATCCGGCAATGATCTCACCCGTAGGTGCAACACCTTTATTGTTGGCTGCGGTATCAGGCGATATTGATGCCATGAACATTCTTGAAGAAGTCTCCGATGTGGGGGCTACCACCAGCGGAGGTGCGACTTTATTTATGCTGGCAACGGGGGCGGGTCCTGAGAAACGCGCCTTACCACCGGAATATGAAGACCGCGCTATAGAAACGGCAAAACGCGCCATGGAACTTGGTGGTGGATCAGTAGATGATCGCCTTACTCATCTGGCAGAAGACGGTCCGAAAAAGGGTGTGGCTGATGGACGTACCGCACTGCATTTTGCCACCTATCGGGGATGGGGAAAGATGGTGAAATTTTTGGTGGAGCAAGGCGCAGACATAAACGCAACCGACCGCTATGGCATGACCCCGCTGATGATAGCATTAGGTGATCCTGAAGGCCGCTATTACAGAAATATTGGTGACGGGGATTATGACCATCGTTATCGGCGGCCCGGTGTGACACCAGGGACAGGTGCCAATGAAGAAATGGCGGAGTTGTTGTTAAGCCTTGGGGCGGAGCCCTTTACCGGCGAGTACTTTGACGCATCGGGTTATTAGTCCAGCCACGTTTCTGAGAACTTAATTTTTTTAAAGAGATTGGTATTTATACGATACCAATCTCTTTTGCATTTTGTTGTCAACTTTTATTGAATTTGGCTTATTACATATGGATAAAAAAACGGTATCACTCGTTCTGGGTAGCGGGGGCGCAAGAGGCCTGGCCCATATTGGTGTGATCCGTTGTCTGGTAGACCAGGGTTATGAAATCAAGTATATCGCCGGAACGTCAGTGGGTGCCTTAATCGGCGGAATATATGCCGCAGGAAAGCTGGATGAGTATGAGCACTGGGTCAGGGAACTGGACCGTACGGATGTGGTACGTTTACTGGACCTTTCATTTAGCCGTGGGGCATTATTCAAGGGTGAAAAGATAATTGATGTACTGAAGAAACTGGTGGGCAACTGTAATATTGAAGACCTGCCATTGGGGTTCACCGCCGTTGCCACTGATCTGAATACTGAACGTGAGATCTGGTTGAACCAGGGGCCGCTGTTTGATGCCATCAGGGCATCCATTGCCGTACCAATGGTATTCGAACCGGTAAAATCAGATAAACGCCTGTTGGTGGATGGCGGCCTTGTCAATCCTGTCCCGATAGCACCAACACTAAATGATAAATCTGACAAGACGATTGTGGTGGACCTGAATGCACCGGCAGAAGGAATTCAACTACAGGAAAATGAAATGGAAAAAGAAAAGGATTTTCACAGTGAGTACCGAAAGAAACTGGTATGTTTTATTCAAGATTTATTTTCCAGTGACGATGATACGCAGGAAGATGTCTCGGGGTTTTATGACCTGTTAATGCGCTCCATGGATGCCATGCAGACCACTATTGCAAATTTCAGGGTTGCGGCCTATAAACCAGACGTGGTAATCAAGATTCCAAGGGATGTATGTGATTTCTTCGAATTTTACAAGGCATCAGAATTAATAGAATTCGGTTATAAACGTACCAAAGAAAGTCTTGATAAGATTAGACAATGACTGGTGGGATCATAGGAAATACTTAGATCTCTAAATATATAGTATATTCAACTATCAAGAAAAAAATTAAAGCCTGTAAGCACAAGAGTGTTATTAGTCCTGGGTACGTTAATTTGTTTTGAACTAGATACTTTTAGTAATTATCTATCCTTCCCCTGTTACACTTCTTAATTAAGTTTTTATTTTTTCCTGGTTTAAAAATAGAATTAATTATGTAAGTGTAATAAATATATTGTATTACTTATTTTTTGTCCTAAAATTTAGTTACGTCATTCAAGGAACAAACAGATGATTAATGAAGTTTTAAAATCGTTAAGGCGAGTTATCAGGGCAATGGACCTTCATTCAAAACAACTGGTCAAGCATACTGGATTAACGACAGCACAGTTATTACTAATGCAAACTGTTAAGAAAAATGATCTAACCACCATTGGCAGGATCGCAGAAGATATTAATCTCAGTCAGGCCACAGTCACCACAATCCTTGACCGTCTTGAAGAACGGGGGCTACTGGTTCGAGAGGGATCTAAACAAGACAAGCGCAAGGTCCATATCAAATTAACTGAGCTGGGTAATGAAAAGGTTAACTATGCTCCGATACCAATGCAGGAGAGTTTTGTTGAGCAATTTAAAAAACTCAATGAGTGGGAGCAGACCACCATGTTAAGTATATTGCAGCGGGTAGCCTATATGATGGATGCTGAAGAGATAGAGGCAGCGCCAATTTTAACATCAGGTGATATTGAATCTAATGGTTACGCAGGAGTAGATAATAGCGAAACACCACCCCCAAAGTTGGAGGCTATTTCGGGATAAGCTAAAAATACCATACCACCAACACTGTATAATTGAATTTGGGGGAATATTGCAAAATATTTCCCCATTTTTTATGTTTGGAAAATTCTTCTGAGTAGTTTATATCTTACTGAA
The DNA here is from genome assembly GCA_030835405.1 of Gammaproteobacteria bacterium. Lineage (GTDB taxonomy): Bacteria > Pseudomonadota > Gammaproteobacteria > Eutrophobiales > Eutrophobiaceae > Eutrophobius. Next base: position 13,551 of record JAURPG010000105.1, read on the forward strand.
TAACATTAAATTAATCAAAACCTGGACGGATAGTCTGGTGCCTCGACCCTATCACTTTATTGATAGTTGTTATAAAAACCGTATACACTTAACGGATTAAAATTAATAATTCAGGGAAATTCCACAGGAGGGTATAAATGAAAAAAGCCAGTGATTATGATCCGGAGGTCCTGGACCTCTTTAACCTTTATGTTCATGACAAGATTAACCGTCGTGAATTTCTGGACCGCGTCGGCAGGTATGCTGTGGGTGGTTTAACGGCCACCGCAATTCTAAAAAGTCTGGAGCCAAATTACGCTGAGGCACAACAGACCTCGTGGCACGATTCCAGGCTAACCAACAAGTATGTCGAATTTGATTCACCAAACGGTCATGGCAAGTCCAGAGGGTTACTTTCAATGCCTGCAAACCATTCAGGCAAGCTGCCGGGTATACTGGTGGTTCATGAAAATCGTGGATTAAATCCTCATATTGAAGATGTGGCGCGACGTGCGGCACTGGAAGGCTTCATTGCATTTGCTCCTGATGCCCTGACACCCCTGGGTGGATATCCTGGCAATGACGCCGATGGTCGAGCTATGCAGAGTTCTATGGACGGCGACATGATATTTGAAGATTTTGTCGCTGCTGCCGAATTCCTTCGTGACCATGACCATTCTAACGGAAAGGTAGGTGCTGTTGGATTCTGCTTTGGTGGTGGCGTCTGTAACAAGCTGGCAGCCCGCTTACCCTGGTTAAGTGCATCGGTACCTTTCTATGGTAGGCAGGTGAGCGAAGCTGATGCCGCCAGGATCAATGCGCCATTACAGATCCACTATGCGGGTGATGATGAACGAGTCAATGCTGGATGGCTGGACTATGAGGCGGCATTAAAAAAACATGGTAAAGAATATGAAATGTTCATGTATGAAGGTTGTGGCCATGGTTTTCACAATGATTCCACTCCCCGCTACAATGAACCGGCAGCCAGGCTGGCCTGGGGCAGGACCATTGAGTTTTTCAGGTCTAATCTTTCCTAATACTTTTGCAATAAATTAAGAATCTAATCTCAATTATGAGATAGATTCTAGAAAGGCCGCATATTGCGGCCTTTTTTTATGTCATCGCCTCTAAATGGGCCAGGGCGCTCTTTCCCAGGGCGTCTAAATCATAGCCCCCTTCAAGCACGGAGATGATACGACCGTCTGCAGACTTATCGGCAATTTGAATGACCTTCTCAGTTATCCAGCGATAGTCTTCTTCATCCAGCATCAAGCCTGCCAATGGATCATCTTTGTGGGCATCAAACCCTGCCGAAAACATTATCAGTTCAGGTTTGAATGCATCCAGGGCAGGAAGAAATTTCATTTCCACGGCATTTCGATATGCATGGCCATCGGTACCGGCGGGCAATGGCAGGTTAATGATATGTTCCAATTCCGTTGCAGCGCCTGAATTGGGGTAAAAGGGATGCTGAAAGCTGGAACATAACATCACCGCGGGATTGTCCTGGAAGATATCCTCTGTACCATTACCGTGGTGGACATCAAAATCTACTATGGCAACCCGTGAAAGACCATGTGTGCTCAAGGCATGGGCTGCGCCCATCGCAATATTGTTAAATATACAAAACCCCATGGCCCGGTCCCGTTCAGCATGATGGCCTGGTGGACGAACACAACAAAATGCACGTTCAGATGAAGTTGCCACAACTAGATCTACAGCATGGATTACAGCACCTGCGGCGCGGCGTGCGGCATTAAGAGAATGTGGGTTCATGCTGGTATCAGGGTCCAACCGAATAATACCTTCATCAGGGGCATTCTCAAAAACCATGTCCACGTAATCTTTATCATGAACACGATATAAGTGATCTTTACTTACCAAGGGGGCTTCAAGGAATGTAATCTTGTCATTGTTGGCGGATGCCTTCACTGCTTTTGAAATAGCATCAATCCGCAATGGACTTTCCGGGTGGCCGGTACCCATATCGTGTAATTCGCAGTCTGGATGTGAAATAAACAGCATCATGACTCCTTGGATCGGGGTTAATGCAAATGTTCTGGAATCATAATATCATCAATTTAGTGAGTGAAAATAAAGATTCAGTCCTAAAAATATTATGAATTTTCAGACCAGGGATTAATGAATGAAAATATCAGGTAGTTGTTTATGTAAAAAGATCACTTTTACCATTGAAGATCGATTTTCACTGTTTGCCATGTGCTACTGCAGCCGGTGTCGTAAGGCAACGGGTTCGGCCCATGCATCCAATCTGTTTACAGAGGCCAGGAATGTGGAGTGGTTATCCGGTGAAGAGAATATCACCCGCTACGTGTTGCCCGAGGCTGAAAGATTCAGCCGGGCCTTTTGTGGAACCTGTGGTTCACCCGTTCCGTGTCTCAGCCGGGATAAATCGCGTTATTTAATACCGGCTGGATGCCTGGATTCAGATCCCGGGGTGGGACCCCAGGTTCAGATCTACGTTGCCGATAAGGCCCAATGGTATCAGGACTTGGAGAGCGTTGAAGAATTTGATGGTCCGCCTCAATAAATGAAACCTGCATCATCATTGGGTCTGTATACTCTCAGTGGACTCGTTATCGCCAATATGATTGGTGCCGGTGTATTTACCACATCGGGGTTTGCCATGGGGGACCTGGGCAATCCTTATCTTGTTATATTCGCCTGGACCATTGGCGGTTGTCTGGCATTGTGTGGGGCATTGAGTTACGGTGCCTTGTCGAGACTGATACCCGAATCCGGTGGGGAATACCTGTTTCTATCCCGGAGTATTCATCCCATGCTGGGATTTATTGCGGGCTGGGTTTCCCTGTTGGCGGGCTTCACTGGAGCCATTGCCTACGCTGCCACAACATTTTCGGTATACCTGTTACCGGGGCAAGGGCAGGGGCTGGAAAACCTGGTTGCCAGTGGTGTCATTATCGTATCGGCGATGGCGCATGGATTAAGGATTCATCATGGTGTCATCCTGCAAAACCTGTCTGTGGTTCTAAAGTTGTTATTAATTGTCTTGTTTATCAGCTACGCCCTGCTAACCGCAACAGCCGACAGTTGGCAAGGCATACCGGCAGAAGCTCAAATGGATATTGGCGGGTTTTCAATATTTACCTTTGCCATGACTTTGATGTGGATATCTTTCAGTTATGCGGGTTTTAATGCAGCAATTTATATTGCCAGCGAGGCCCATCAACCTCGAAGAAATGTCCCCAGGGCCCTGGTTATGGGGACCCTGGCGACCCTGTTTCTCTACATTATTTTAAATGCCATTTTTGTCCTGGCACCGGCACCTGAATTGATTGGATATAAGCAGGACATAGCGGCCATCGCTGCCCAGGCCATCGGCGGTGACAGGCTTTCCGGCTTTGTCCGAATCATCATCTGTATTGCATTATTTACCTCGGTATCCTCCATGGTCATGTTGGGTCCCAGGGTCTATGCCAAAATGGCGGAAGATGGCTTAATGCCAGAAGTAATGAAGTTTAACGGTGATGTCCCGTCTATGGCGATATTGATGCAGGCATTGCTCGCTATCATGGTGGTCTGGATCAGCACACTACGGGAATTATTGTCCTACCTGGGCTTTACCCTGGCCCTCAGTACCGTGATGACGGTATCTAGCCTGTTTATCCTTGTCAGACGTGACCCTGTTCAAAAGTCCCATCTCCCTGGATATCCCTGGGCACCGTCATTATTTATTATTTTTACCCTGCTGTTTGCCAGCTTGGCTGCAAGACGGCAACCCTGGGAGATGGTTGCCGCGGTGGTAACCATTTTGTCCGGTGTGCTTGCCTATTACTGGTTTTCCAGAACCAAGAACACCTGTTAGGCCACATCTTCGGCGAGAAAGCCTCCCGACTGTCTCGCCCATAACTGGGCGTACAGGCCCTTCCTAGCAATCAGGGTGGTATGGGTCCCTTCCTCAATAATCTTGCCTTCATCCACCACCACCAGTCGATCCAGTGCCGCAATAGTGGAGAGCCGGTGGGCAATAGCAATCACCGTCTTGCCTTGCATGAGGGTATTCAGGTTCTCTCGAATGGCGGCTTCTACTTCAGAATCCAGGGCCGAGGTGGCCTCGTCCATGATCAGGACAGGGGCATCTTTTAACAGTACCCTGGCAATGGCAATCCGTTGACGTTGGCCACCAGACAATTTGATCCCCCTTTCACCTACATGGGCATCGTAACCTGAACGGCCATGGGAGTCCGTCAGTTCAGGGATAAATTCATGTGCCCGGGCCTGTTCTGCTGCTTTTAGCATATCGGCTTCTGTAGCACCGGGTTTGCCATAGATGATATTGTCCCGGATGGAACGGTGTAATAACGAGGTATCCTGGGTCACCATGCCGATCTGTTCTCGCAATGACTTCTGGCTGACCAGTGAAATGTCCTGGTCATCGATGAGTATGCGACCGTTTTCAACATCATAAAAACGTAGCAACAGGTTCACCAGTGTCGATTTGCCGGCACCGGAGCGGCCCACCAGGCCGACTTTTTCACCGGGCCTGATGGTTAAATTAAAATCATCAATGACACCACTGCCTTTCCCATAATGAAAGGTCACGTTATCGTACCGGATCTCGCCCTGGTTAATTTTTAGAGTCGGTGCAGCATCGGCGTCCTGGATCTGCTTGGGGCGTGACAGGGTATTCAGACCGTCCTGTACCGTGCCGATATTTTCAAATAATGCAGACAATTCCCACATCACCCATTGGGACATCCCAAACAGGCGGATAGATGGTGCAATAGAAGCGGCGATGACCCCCGTTGTTATTGCCGATGCCATCCATAGGGAAATAGACAATGCGCACACAGAAAAGACCAGGATCACGTTAATGGTCCACACCGATACGATCAACCCGGTTACCAGCCGCATTTGTTCATATACCGTCTGTAGAAATTTATCCATTCCCTGTTTTGCATAGTCCGATTCGCGTTGTGAATGTGAGAACAGTTTAACGGTCATCATATTGGTGTAGGTGTCTACAATACGACCCGTCATGTCAGAACGGGCATCTGCCTGCCGGGTGGAGACCCTGCCAAGTCGGGGGACAAAATAACTGGAAATGCAGATATAAAGCGCCAGCCATATCAGTAATGGTACTGCCAGGCGCAGGTCGGCTTTGGCAATCATGACCACCAGTCCGCTAAAGTACACGGTCACGTATAACAATACGTCCAGTAGTTTCAATACGGTCTCTCTCACTGCCAGCGAGGTTTGCATCAATTTGGTAGCGATGCGCCCGGCAAACTCGTCCTGGTAGAACGACAGGCTTTGCCCCAGCAGATAGCGGTGTGCCTTCCAGCGGATGCTCATAGGATAATTACCCAGCAGCGACTGGTGAATGATTAATGCATGTAATGCCACGGCACTGGGTAGACAAACCAGAATAATAATACTCCAGCGGATCAATGCATCCTTATGTTCAGGTATGAAATTTTCCGGCTCACTGTTATTCAACCAGTCCACCAGTTGACCCAGAAAAGCAAACAGCGAAATCTCCATAATGGCAATCAGCGCAGTGAGCACAGACATCAGTACCAGATGGAGTTCAATCCCACGGGTGTAATGTCGGCAGAAGGCATAGATGCTGTTCGGCGGCTGTTCCGGTTTGGCGGGGGGGAACGGCCTGACGAGATTTTCGAAAAAGGAAAACATTATTATTTTAAATCACACATTATCATTGGGCGGTCTGTAAAAACCAGACCGGAAAAAAATCAGGGAAACTGGAGGTTTAGTTTACCGGCCTGATCCGAATCAATTTTCCGTTTGAACTATCAGTCAACAGATATATGTAATCATCAGGTCCCTGGATGACATCCCGGATCCGACCAAATTCAAAGTTCAACAAGCGTTCCTCATGGACAATCCTGTTTCCATCAAGTTCCAGTCTGACCAGGTGTCCAAATTTTAGCGAGCCCACAAACAGGTTGCCATTCCATTTTGGGAATGCATCCCCAGTGTAAAATATCATGCCTGAAGGGGCGATGGATGGGACCCATTTATAGATAGGTTGTTCCATATAACGATCATGAGTGCCTTCCCCGATTTTGGTTCCGGTACCGTAATTGACGCCGTAGGTGATGACCGGCCAGCCATAATTAATTCCCGGGCGCATGATGTTTATCTCATCTCCACCCTGTGGCCCGTGTTCATGGGTCCAGATCTCCCGGGTTTCAGGGTGCATGGCCATGCCCTGCATGTTCCGGTTCCCATAGGTGTATATCTCGTCCCTGGCCCCGGCCCGGTCAACAAACGGGTTGTCGTTGGGGACACTGCCATCATCATGAATCCTGATCAATGACCCATTGTGGTTATTGAGTTGCTGGGAGGGGTGCCCCCGGCCGGATGACGGGCTGCCACCCCGGTCCCCCAGGCTGACAAACAAGATGCCGTCATCGGCAAACACCAGTCTGGAGCCAAAATGATAACCCCGGTTTTCCTTGGGCAGGGCCTTGAAGATGACTTCTATATCCTCAAGACGATCATCGTTCAATGAGCCACGCAGGACCTCCGTGCCATAGCGGCCACGTTCCCGGCCTGCATAAGACAGGTAGACCAGACGGTTATCATCAAACTCGGGATGCAGGGCAATACCCAGCAGTCCTCCCTGACCGATCTCTTGAATATCGGGCAGGCCCTGTACTTCTCCGGGCTGTAGCTGCCAGTTGATAATCTTTCGAAGTTTACCGGTACGTTCCGTAATCAGCAGGTCGTCTGTATCCAGAAATACCATACCCCAGGGATGATCAAGGTCTTCAACCACCACTTCGGCAATGAATGTACCGCTTTGGGAATTTAACTCAATACTGCCTACCCGGGCTGAAAAGAATAATAGCAATATCAGCAGTCCGGATAGCGAACGATTTATCTGGTTAGTATGACCACATGGCATTTGAAGCATTTCCCTTGATTAAATGTAATAAATATCAGCATATCACATCAATATGCTGGCGCCAGATCTCTACCCAATAACATATTGATAAAATCCTGTCGCATAGATGGATTAAACCTTCTATTGGTGATGACGTTCAGGTGATGTTCGGGTTCAACATCTCGAATATGTACACCCCACAGAGGCTCACTGCTGAACGGTAACATGGAATAACGTACATCGCCGATCATCTCGGGGCGTTCAGGGTGAACCCCCAACCAGTGATTTGAAACTTTGGAAAATCGATGTAAATCCTGACTGGCCTGACTGTTCGCCGGGAAAGGATTTTCAGATTCCAGGTCGAGCAGGGGAAGTGTCTCTCCAGGATAAACCTTGTTCCCACCTGTCAGTCCCACCCGTATGGCATCTGCATGGATCTCGCCCTGGGACACATATACGGATTTCCATAGAACAATATTGCCCATGGTGGGTTTGATGACCCGCTCTTCTACGGGGTGGTCTCTTTGTGCCATGAGCTCAGATGCGACGTCATATGCACGTTGGGACTGCACCAGGGCGACCATGATATAGATTGCAGCTAGTCCCAGTCCCGTCCTCGAATACAGGTTTGATTTACGTTTAAGTCCTATTACCAGTGGAATGAGTAATAACAGTGAAAACACGGGGTCAACGATGGCCAACAGGTTCCAGGCAATTTTGATATCTGACAGGGGCCATAACAGGCTGGTCCCGTAACTGGTCAGTGCATCCAGGAATCCGGCAAGACAAATTCCCAGTAGTGCATAGCCATAAATTTTTTTGAAGGCTTGTGCCCTGCGCAGTATTACCCAGATCAAAGTCGATACCAGTAATGCCCCCAATGGGATGAATATAATCGAGTGGGTAAAGTGACGGTGGTACTCAAATACCAGCAAGGGGTCATTCGGGCTGCGTATCAGTGCATCCAGGTCCGGTGTCATCCCCGCGACAAAGCCGGTGACGGTTGCCAGGCGAAAATCGGAATATTTTGCCCCGGCCTGGGCAGTACTGGCACCGAGTATCCCCTGGGTCAATAAATCCATTTTCTGGTTGAACTCGTTATAAGCTTGCTAGCAGATGTTTAATTTGGAAGCGGTAGGTTATTAACGGTCAGATCAATATCCCAAACGGATGGGAGCAGGAACAAGACCACGATAGATATTAATATAATGCCAATAATATTCAGCCAGATTCCCCCTTTTATCATCTGGTCAATCTTGATAAAACGGCTGCCGAATACAATGGCATTGGGAGGGGTGGCAACCGGCAGCATAAAGGCAAAGGAGGCGGCGAGGGTGGTGGTTATCATCAGCCCAAAAGGATGTAGACTCATTGCCCCTGCCAGTGCTGCCATGATCGGCAGCATAATGGAATTGGTTGCCGTATTGGATGTCAGCTCGGTTAAAAAGATGATCATCGCTGCGATAACCGGGATAATCAGGAAGATACTGGTGCCCTCCAGGATGGTCAACCGGGTGGCCATAAAATTGGTCAAACCCGTATCACTGAAGCCGGTAGCAAGAGCAAAGCCGCCACCAAACAACAACAGGATATCCCAGGGGATCTTCACCGCTGTGTCCCAGTCCAGCAGGAACTCTCTTTTCTTAATGTCAGATGGCAGGATGAACAACAGGACGGCACCACCGATGGCGATTGTGGAATCAGCTACCATACTGAGGGCATCAATCTTGATAAATCCTCGCAGGATCCACAGGGTGGCAACACTGACGAATATGGTCAGCACCATTTTTTCCTCTTTGGTCATCTTGCCAAGTAATTGAATCTCTCTATAGATGGCTTCCTTGCCTCCAGGCAGATGTTTTATTTCACTTGGGAAGACAACTTTTACCAACAAAAACCAGGTAATAAATAACATCACCACGGCCAGGGGAAATCCCA